>CAIRND010000318.1 GCA_903879825.1 uncultured Geobacteraceae bacterium | reverse complement strand
CGCCGCGAGTCGTGCTCTGTCTCCCGCCGGCTTTATTCGCCCACCGTGCCGTATCACTGCCCTTTAAGGATATCCGTAAAGTGCGTGAAGTTCTGCCAGCACAGTTACAGGGCGACATTGCGCTGCCGGTGGAAGAGCTTGCGCTGGATGTCATGCCGGCGGGTGACGGTCAATTCATGGCGTTATGGGCCCTTAAAAGCTCAATCCGTGCGGCAATTGAACAGTTCAGAGATTCGGGATTGGAGCCACAGGTGGTCAGTTCGCTCCCGTTTGCTCTTGGTGCTCTACCGGGAGTTCCCGCAGACTGTGCCGTCTGTGATGGTGGTACGCTGGCGCTTCTGAAAGGGGGACGGTTAACCTATTTCCGGGCTTTTAATTCCCCCGTTACGGCTCACATGATACACGCAACGCTATCGGCACTTGAACTCTCCGGCGGAGAACTGCCGCCGCGCCTCTGCCTGATCGGACCTCTCGCCGATACACTGGCTGATGGTGAGATACTGCCATTACCAGTTGAAACTATTGAAGTACCGTCAGAGCTGGGGCACCTGTTCAAAAATGAAGAAACTTTTCAGCAATTGGCAGGGCTTTATGCGGTTGCACGAGCCAGTTTTGACGGTACTTTGCCAAATTTTCGCCAGGGTGAGCTTGCGTGGACGGCCGGGGATGCCAAGCTGCGCAAAAAGCTGATTCTGACCGGAATCCTGGCTGCAGCTATCATCGTACTGCTGTTTGTCAACAAAGGGCTCCAGTATCGTGCTGCGACAGCGGATGTGACTTCCCTCAATAAATCGATCGCGGCGATCTATCGTGAAATATTTCCCACCAGAGCCAAAGCGGTAGATGAAATTTCCGAAACCAAGGGTGAAATCAAAAAACTGGCCGGTATTGAAAGCACAAGTGGCCATCTGGATATCCTGAAAAAACTTGCTGAAGCCAAAGGAAGCAGCATCAACGGTCTGTATGAAGCCGAACTTGAAGGGCGAAATCTCAGGGTAAAAGGGGATGCCGCTACCGCCCAGGCGGTTAATGAGTTTAAGGCTGCGCTCGTACCGTTACTGGCTACAGTTGAATTGGGTGAAGTAAAGAGCCGTCCGGACGGCACCGTTGGCTTCACTCTGACAGGAACGCTTAAGGAGGGTACGAAATGAGACCCTTGGATATTATTCGCGAACAGTGGCAAGAGCTTGACAGCCGAACACGCTTATGGCTGGGCTATCTCCTCATCGTGCTTCTGGCTGTCGCTGTGGGTTGGTCGGCGCTCGACAGCAAAGTACAGGCGCTTGAAAAAAAACGTACCGGCCGGGAAGCGGTGCTGAAAGAGTTGCTGCCGCTCAAATTTTCGTACCAATCTGCCCGGCAATCAGCCGATCGGTTAAATGGCCGCATGGCTTCTCTCCGTCCCGATGATTCACTGGCTAAAATAATCGAAGAAATTGGTATCAAAGGAAAATCAGTTAAGATCGCCGCTGTCAAGGGTGAAGATCGGGCCGGTTATATTGAGGATGCAGCTGATATCAAAATAGACGGGCTCACGATCAATGAAGCGGTCAACCTGATCTACCGACTTGAAAAAGGAGGTCGTCCGCTGGTTATTAAAAAATCAAACCTGCGGGTTCGCTTTGATGATCCAACCCGCTGTGATCTCAACCTTGTCATGGCGCTGCTCAGACCGGCTCCCGTTCAGGCAAAACAATGAAAATGCGGCTTCTGGCACAGCGCACGGGACTGGTTGCTGCGGTACTGTTTCTCTTTGTGCTGTTCAGTTACATGTCTTTCCCCACGGCCCGAATCGATAGCATGTGTGCCAACGTTCTGTCTCGCCAGGGTTTGACGCTTGCCCCGGCCGTTCACAAGACACTGCTTCCCGGTCTGGCATGGGATAATCTGCTGTTATCGTCACAACAGGGGCAGCTGCTCAGTTGTGAACGACTGCAGGTCAGGCCGCTGCTGCTACCGCTCTTGATTGGACGGGCCGTACTCTCTGGAGGAGCAACCATAGGGAAGGGGCAGTTGGATGTCAGCTATGCGCTGAATGGTAAAGCGGCACTCGATCTTACTATAGAAGATGTCTCTCTGGCAGATATTCCGTTTTTTAAAACTGTTCTAGGCGCCAAAGCCGGCGGCCTTCTCTGGAGCCAGGGCACACTGCAGCGGGGAGCCAAAGGTTTGGGCGGTGATCTGAAGCTTGAGGTGAAACAGCTTGAACTTTCTGGCGTCAAGTTGGGGGCTTTTCCGCTCCCGGATGCGTCGAAACTTAAAACTCAGGGTATAATCAGAGTTGTTGAGGGCAAAGCCCGCCTGGAGAGCTTTACGTTGGAAGGCGACGGCATTTATATGAGACTGTCAGGCGATATCCCGTCTGGTGCCAACGCAGCCGTAACTCCGCTCAACATGAGCCTGGAGATCATG
>CAIRND010000317.1 GCA_903879825.1 uncultured Geobacteraceae bacterium | reverse complement strand
GAAGCGGGATGCTATCAAGATAAACAGTGGTGGAGTGAGGAGGGCTGGAACTGGCGCGAGTTTAAACAGGCCAACTTCCCGCATTTTTGGCTACAGGCGGGCGATGTCTGGAGGCTGCGGACCATGGCCAGCGAGATAGACATGCCGTGGAACTGGCCGGTGGAGGTGAATTATCTGGAAGCGAAAGCATTCTGTTCCTGGAAGTCCGCTCTCAGCGGATCGCCAATCCGCCTCCCCAGCGAGGATGAATGGCATCGTCTGCGGGATATCAGTTTTCTACCCGATCAGCAGCAATGGGACGCAGCACCGGGAAATATCAACCTGGAATGGTGGGCTTCCCCCTGCCCGGTTGATCGTTTTAAAAACGGCGATTTTTTCGACGTAATCGGCAATGTCTGGCAGTGGACCGAAACCCCGATTTATCCGTTTCACGGCTTCGAGATCCACCCCTGGTATGACGACTTTTCGACCCCGACCTTCGATACCCGTCACAACCTGTTCATGGGAGGCTCATGGATTTCTACCGGTAATGAAGCCACACGGGATGCCCGCTATGCCTTTCGGCGGCACTTTTTTCAGCACGCCGGTTTCCGTTATGTGGAGTGCGCGGCCCCGGTGATCATCCACGATGATCAATACGAAAGCGACGCCCTGACGGCGCAGTATTGCGACGCCCACTATGGCCCGGAGCACTTTGGCGTTGCCAATTTTCAGGCGGCCTGTGCCAGAATTTGCCTGGATAATATGGGAGGACAAACCATGGGGCACGCCTTGGATCTGGGCTGCGCTCTCGGCAGATCATCTTTTGAACTGGCACATGGCGGCTTCAGGCAGGTTACCGGCCTGGACTTCTCCACCCGCTTCTTTCGCCTTGCCGCCCGGATGCAGGAGGAGTGTTATCTCCGCTATGCACTTCCTGAGGAGGGCGACGTTGTCTCGTTTCACGAGATTTCACTGGCTGAGCTGGAGCTGGAATCAGCCCGCGATCGGGTTCAGTTTTTCCAGGGTGACGCCTGCAATCTGCCGGAAAAATTCAGCGGCTATGATCTGGTGCTGGCAGCCAACCTGATTGACCGGCTCTACTCTCCGCGCCGCTTCCTTGCCACCATTCACGAGCGTTTGAATCCAGGCGGGTTGCTGGTGTTGACCTCACCGTACACCTGGCTTGAGGAGTACACCAAAAAAGAGGAGTGGCTGGGAGGATTCCGGGAAGCGGGTGAACCGGTGTGGTCACTTGATGGTGTGAAAGCGGCATTGGCCCCGCACTTCCGCCTGATCGGCGAACCACAGGATGTCCCGTTTGTGATTCGAGAGACACGCCGCAAGTTTCAGCATACGGTAGCACAGCTGACGGTGTGGAAATTGGAGGGGTAATAACTATTGTCATTAGGTATAAAAAAGGTATATAAAAAGACATGATATTTGAATTTGATCCAGATAAATCTATTACCAATCAAGTCAAACACGAGATTGATTTTGTTCAGTCACAGATGATTTGGAATGACACTTATTATATTGAAATCCCGCTCACTACAACCGTGGAAGTACGATTCATGGTAATTGGCATGATCAACGGGAAATATTGGTCAGGAATTATAACAAAACGGGGAGAATCAACCCGCATAATATCGGTTCGCCGTTCCAGAAAAGAGGAGATCGCAATTTATGAAAGCTGATGAATTGGATGAAAAATTTGATGCAGGCGAAGACATTTCTCAATATCTGGATATTTCAAATGCCAAGCGCCCTCTGCAGAATCAAAAACGGGTAAATGTAGATTTCCCTCTCTGGATGGTCCAAGAGCTGGACAAAGAGTCACGGCGTCTTGGAGTACCAAGGCAATCCATCATTAAGGTATGGCTTGCGGAGCGACTTCAGAAGGCGGCGTAAATAGCAAGCCTCACCCCCGCAACGTCACTACCGTTGCACCATCGCGCCCTTCATGAGGTTCTCCCGGGCGGTGCCCTTCAACCAGTGGGTGCCGCTCCAGCTCTTCGCGCACCGCATCACGCAGCCGACCGGTTCCCATACCGTGAATAACCCGCACTTCCCGGAGGCCGGCGGCGTGGGCATGGTTAATAAACGGCTCCAACTCTGCCAGAGCTTCTTCCACCCGCATTCCAATCAGTTTCAGCTCTCGCTGTTCGCTTTCCACAATATCCATCTTCCATGACATGGCCGCAGGCTTCTTACCGCTGCGCCCCGCTGCGCCCTGGGCTCGGGACAGATCCGCCACAAGCACATCCAGCTCCATCCGCCCTGCCCTCACCCGCGCTTTCGTCTGACGACCATCCAGCGACAGTACCACGCCATCACACCCCAATGAGTTAATATGAACGGCATCACCCGCCTTGACCGACTTCAGCGGCAGCCGCTCCGGTCTGTCATCCTGCGGTTTAAGCTGTGCCACCAGTGCCGTCTCTACTTGTCGCAGTTCATCAACAATTTCACTCCGTTTTTCACGTTTTAACTCATCAAGCAGTGCATTGGTACGGCGCCTCGTCGCTGAAATAAGCTCTTTGGCATCATTCCACCCCTTTTCGGCGGCCTCTTTTCTGATCTGGAGAACTTGGTCCGCCCGGGCATCAAGTTCAGCACTCCGCTGGTCAAGAGAACGTTCACGCGCCTGGAGTGAGTGACGGAGAGTTTCAAATTCTTTCCTCTTCTGACGCAACTCGGTTAAT
>CAIRND010000316.1 GCA_903879825.1 uncultured Geobacteraceae bacterium | reverse complement strand
TCAAACTGCTCAGGCTGCTGCAAGAAGGTGAGTACTTTCAGCTGGGGAGTGACCGCCCCAAGCGCCTCAAAGCCCGGGTAGTTGTGGCCACCCACCAGAATCTCTCGCTTAAGCAGGAAAGCGGCACGTTCCGCCGGGATCTTTATTACCGGCTCTGTACACACATGGTTCACGTACCGCCGTTGCGTGAACGAAAAGGTGATCTTCCGCTCCTCCTCGATCATTTTCTGGAGGAGGCCGCCCGCGCCCTCGGTAAGAAGAAACCGACGCCGCCGCGTGAGCTGCTGCAACTGCTTGCTACCTATAATTTTCCCGGCAATGTCCGCGAATTGAAGGCACTGATCTATAACGCCGTCAGTGTCCACCGGGACCGGGTTCTTTCCATGGAAACATTCCTTAAAACCATCATTCGCCCGGAAGCGAAACAGAATCAGCCCGAAACGACTCAGCAGGAAAAAAATCTGTTTGCCTATATGGAACGCTTGCCGACATTTGGTGAAGCGGCTGAGCTACTGGTTGAAGAGGCAATGTCCCGTGCCGGGGGCAACCAGACCATTGCTGCCCGTCTCTTGGGAATATCCCAGCCGGCGCTCAGTAAGCGCCTCAAGCTCCGGGTGATAGTTTCGGACTGATCAGAATCTCGTTCTACCTTTTCATCTCTCCTCCACCCATTTAAAGGGTCATAACCATGGTTATGTACTATAACCCTGGTTATAGCTATTCAACCTGCTGATTAAATTAAATAATATTCGTTTCACCCTCAAGCAGTATCCTCCCGAGTTATACCACTTTTTAAATTACCTTTTGGTCGCCAAGTCGATAAACATCATAAAAACAGACGCTTATGATTGTATACGTTATTGGCATTGCTATTGCTAACATACCGTTATAATCGAGCGTAAAAAACTTCTGCAGGGATGATTGCTGCAGCTATACCAGAGAAGGAGATGTGAGATGGGGATGGAGTGGATTGATACAGAAGTGCAGATGCCACGGGAATGTCAGAGAGTACTGCTTTACACTCCCTACCCGGTTTTCGGTGAGGATTACACCTGCGTTGGGAATCGCGAAAGTATCGCCGCCTGCACCACACAAGTTGGAAGAAAACCGGTGAGAATATTTACACACTGGATGCCATTACCTAAAAAACCAGCAACAATGGGACTAAAAGGAGTCACACAATGAAAAAGTTTTATAACCATCTGTACTTCCAAGTATTAACAGCGATCACTATCGGAGTATGCGTCGGCCATTTCTATCCTGAAACCGGTGCCGCCATGAAACCCCTCGGCGATGGTTTTATCAAGTTGATCAAGATGATTATCGCACCGGTCATCTTCTGTACCGTCGTCACCGGTATAGCTGGCATGGAAGACATGAAAAAAGTCGGTCGGGTCGGTGCCAAAGCACTGCTCTATTTTGAAATAGTCTCGACTCTGGCCCTGGCGATAGGCCTGCTGGTGGTCACAATTGTTCAGCCGGGGGTCGGCATGAATGCTGATGTTTCTACCCTGGACACCAAGGCGCTGACAGCCTTCACTTCAAAAGCACAGGCACACAGCACTGTGGACTTCCTGATTAATATCGTTCCCAACAGCGTTGTGGATGCTTTTGCCAAGGGAGATATTCTCCAGGTGTTG
>CAIRND010000315.1 GCA_903879825.1 uncultured Geobacteraceae bacterium | reverse complement strand
CGCCGGGAGGATCACTTTTGAACGGGTTGATTGAACCAACCGAACGCTTTTTGGCGTCAGTCGGTTTACGCGATGGTCGTGGCTCACGCGGTGGACGGGCGAACTCGGCATCTTTATGAGGAGCAGGTACCGAGTAATCGAAACCCTCTACCGTACGACGCTCGAGCGGAGCGCCCAGTTTTTTCTCAATGACCCGCACCATGATCGTATCCTCGCTACATACCATGGTAAAGGCATCCCCGCTTTTGGCGGCGCGACCGGTACGGCCGATACGGTGAACATACGCTTCCGGGGTGTCTGGAATGTCATAGTTGATGACGTGTGATATCTGTGACACGTCGATGCCGCGAGCGGCGATGTCAGTTGCCACCAAAATCTGATAGGTGCCGTCACGAAAGCCATCCAGTGCAGCCTGGCGGCGATTTTGGGATAAATTGCCTTGTAAAGAGGCTGCCGTATATCCGGCTTTCTCCAGCTGCTCGCCCAGGCGTTTAGCGCGGTGTTTGGTGCGGGTAAAGATCAGTACCGAGTCAGTATCAGTATGCTTGAGCAGTTCCAGCAGCAATGGCGTTTTCAGGTGCTGCTCCACCGGATACAGGGCGTGGGAAACAGTAACCGGAGGAGCGGTATTGCCAACCTGCACGGTGATCGGATCTGACAAAATGTCATGAGCAAGTTTATTGATGCTGGGCGGCATGGTCGCCGAAAACAGCAGGGTCTGACGTTTTGCGGGGATGTGACTCAGGATGCGGCGGATATCAGGGAGAAACCCCATGTCAAACATCTGGTCGGCTTCATCAAGTACCAGAACTTCAAGGTGAGTAAGGTTGATGGTCCCCTGACCGATGTGGTCAAGCAGACGACCGGGACAGGCAACAACAATTTCCACGCCGCTGCGGAGCGCATGAATTTGCGGGTTGGCATTGACGCCGCCGTACACGGTAACGCTTTTGAGGCCGGTCCCTTTTCCCAGCGTTACGAACGATTCATGAATCTGTTCGGCCAGCTCGCGGGTAGGGGCCACTATTAATGCACGGACACGGCCGCGTGGGCCATCCATGAAACGGTTCAGGATCGGCAGGGCGAATGCTGCCGTTTTGCCGGTGCCGGTCTGGGCCAAACCCATGACGTCACGACCCTGCAAAACAGTCGGAATAGCCTGCTGCTGGATGGGAGTCGGTGTGATGTAACCGGCCTCCTTGATACTTGCTGCAATTACGGGGTGAAAATTAAACGCTTGAAACTCCATGGAACTCCTTTTTTGGGCTGTACGAAAAAAGCCCCGGAAATTTCCGGGGCTTACGATGACGTGCTATCCGGTACAACGATGTGATGGCGCACCATACCAGCTTTTTCAGAGTCGTGTCAAGCAGGCAAACAGCCGCAAGATCAGAAACTTACATTAAAACAACTCTGTCAGGGGGAGGTGAATGGCTGAATAAGAAGCCGTGGCAGGGTAAGTTTTTGAGGATTGCGGTACTCGGTGAGGCCGATGGTCATGTCCCGATGGCCTTTTTCGGGCTGGGGGCGATAGGTCCCGCAGAGACGATCCCACCAGGGGAGGTTGAAGCCAAAATTACTGTTGGTCTCGCGCACAATAACTGAGTGATGAACACGATGCATGTCCGGAGTAACCAGGAACAGGCGGAGTAGACGGTCGAAGCTGTCGGGAAGTGTAATATTGCCGTGGTTGAACATGGCACACGCATTCAGAACCACTTCAAAGGCCAGTACCGCTTGAGCCGGCACACCCAGAGCAAGAACAGATGCTAATTTAATCAGTATTGAGATAATGATTTCAAAGGGATGAAAGCGGAAGCCACTGGTCACATCCAGATCAAGATCGGTATGGTGTACGCGGTGTAAACGCCAGAGTACGGGGATATGGTGGAACGATACATGCTGAAGGTAAATGATGAAATCGAGCAGGATGAAACTCGCAACTACTTTGGGCCACAGCGGTATATTCAGCAGATTGAGGACGCCCCACCCCCGTGCTTCGGCGATCTGCGCCAGAGTGACGGGAAGAATCGGCAGCAAGAGCCTCACGACAACGGTGTCGATAACGATCAGGCAAATATTTGTAACCCAGCGTACCCCCTTGTTATCGCGCCGGGATCTTCGTGGTGCGACGATTTCCCACAGAGCGACCAGCAGAAGAACGGTTGCAAAAACGGAGAGTCGTATGGTCTGTTCTGACGGCATGTCGATGCCGCGTCACGCATCACTGCCGACGTTTCGCCGATAGATGCCGCTCTTGCCCCCTTCTTTGAAAAGCAGCCTGATCTCGCCGATGGTAATAGATTTATCGCTCCCCTTGCACATGTCATATATCGTCAAAGCTGCCAGACTGGCGCCGATCATGGCTTCCATTTCCACTCCGGTACGCTCATACGCCCGTACCGTGCAGCGTGCGGTGATTAATCCGGCTTTATCGTCGATGTCAAAATCGACGGTGACATTATGGATTGCCAGCGGGTGGGAAAGCGGGATTAAATCCGGTGTCCGTTTGGCAGCCATAATGCCGGCCAGACGGGCAACGCCCAGCACATCTCCCTTGGCGATGCCGCCCGCCCTGATTGCCGCCAGCAACTCAGGGGAGAGTCGCACGTCTGCTGCTGCGACAGCGGTTCGCAGGGTTGGCTGCTTGGCGCTGACATCGACCATGATTGCATGGCCGCTTTCGTCAAAATGGTTGAAGTTCATAATGGGCTCCCTCGCTACGTCGGCGTAAGATATTGCTCAAACTGTTTCTTGTCAACGGCGCAGCGGTAGGCCTCTTCCGGGTTGACTTTTTTCATTTTCAGCAGGTCGAGCAGATGCTGATCCATAAGCTGCATGCCATCT
>CAIRND010000314.1 GCA_903879825.1 uncultured Geobacteraceae bacterium | reverse complement strand
TGAAAGCCGTACAAAATCAAGATCAAATGTTCCTGAACCATAATAGGCACACAAAGAGGAACAACGCCGTAACTGTGATCGAAAAAATGAGGGGAAATCAAAACGATGCGCAATTGATCCATTGGTCAGAAGACGCAACGGTGAGATCAATGATAATAGAACAGATTCACAATGAACAGTATTATGCAAAACATGCTGCCCGGATAACAGAATTACGCTGCCACGTAGTGTTGTGATGTCTGAGATGTCGTGCCGGACGCCGTGATAATCAAGACTGTATGTTTGAAGTGATGCCGATGCACAGGGAAGAAAGGCGGTGAGAACTGACTCAACCATGCGAAGCACGGCTGCATGAAACAGTTCGACATAATTAACCGCGCTGCCAATAACAACAAGCCCTAAAGTACATGTGGTTACATTGCTATCTGCATCTCGTATATATAACGAAAAAGGCAACGACGGTTTTTGATGAAGCCGGACTATCTCCGGGTCAGAAGACAAACCCTGATTAAACACTATCCGGTACGGGCACTCACCATTTCGTCTGCAGAAAGAACATGCCACATCAATTGTCTGGCAACATACGGCTCTAAAGTGCGTTTCATAGGTACGTAACGCGTCGTGAAGCATGGCAATCAACGGCCCCGTTTCAGCGACTGTTATGTCATATTCCATGCGAACAAAATCGAGGTCCACAGTATCCAGGCTCCAAATAAAGCGGGGCAGCCTTAACGGCTGCCCCGAGAGTACAGAAAATAACGCGCAATAAAATCAGGCAATTAAAGACTTGATAAACTCGCGATTCATTCTGGCGATAAACTTGACGTTTATCCCTTTCGGACAGGCTGCCATGCACTCATAATGATTAGAACAATTCCCAAAACCGCATTCTTTCATGGTTTCAGTCATGTTTTTAACACGAGCTGCCGCTTCACCTTTACCCTGTGGCAATATTGCCAGCTGAGATACTTTGGCACCGGTGAACAACATAGCTGAACCGTTCGGGCATCCAGCGACGCAGGCACCGCAACCAACACATTCAGCTGCGTCCATTGCCTCATCGGCTACCGGTTTAGGAATCAGTATCGCGTTACCGTCAGCAACACCACCGGTATGGCACGAGGTGTAACCACCGGCCTGAATGATCTTGTCCAGAGCGGAGCGATCAACAATAAGGTCGCGGATAATCGGGAATGCACGGGCTCTCCACGGTTCGATATAGATGGTATCACCATCCTTGAATTTACGCATGTGCAGCTGACAGACGGTGGTACGATCCTGTCCGCCGTGCGGTGCGCCGTTGATGACCTGTGAACACATGCCGCAGATTCCTTCACGACAGTCGTGATCGAAAACGATTGGATCTTTTCCGGTGTGGATCAGATCTTCGTTAACGCAGTCAAGCATCTCCAGAAAGGAGTGGTGCTCGGTAATATTTTTCGCAGTATATGTTTCGAATTTACCAGGATCGTTGGCTTTCTTCTGGCGCCACACGATCAGTGTCAATGTCATGGTCTTGTGATCGCTCATTATTTGTAACTCCTTACGGCGAGATGTACATTGTCGAATTTAAGCGGTTCTTTATGCAGTTCAGGCGTTTTATTGTTGCCCTTGTATTCCCACGCACCAACGTAACAGAAGTTAACGTCGTCACGCTGTGCTTCACCAGCGTCCTGATATTCTGAGCGGAAATGTCCACCGCAGGATTCATTACGGTGCAGTGCGTCACGGCAAAGAAGTTCGCTGAATTCAAGGAAGTCGGCGGTGCGACCCGCATTTTCCAATTGCTGGTTAAGTTCTGCGCCGCTGCCGGTAACTTTAACATTTTTCCAGAATTCTTCACGCAGGGCAGGAATTTTCTGGAGGTTTGTTTCGAGAGATTCTTTGGTACGCGCCATGCCGCAGTTTTCCCACATCAAGCCGCCAACTTCACGCATGAATTCGAAAACTGTCTTTTTACCGTTGATAGCAAGATACTTATTCTGCTCTGCCGTAACATCTTCGGTAGACTTTTTGAACTCTTCGTGGTCAGCTTTGACCTGACCAGGCTTAACAGTTGCCAGATAGCCACCGATTGTGTACGGGATGACGAAATAGCCGTCAGCCAGACCCTGCATCAGTGCTGAAGCACCAAGACGGTTGGCACCGTGAACGGAGAAGTTAGCCTCGCCCAGCACGAACAGGCCGGGGATATTGCTCATCAGGTTGTAATCGACCCACAGACCGCCCATAGAGTAATGCGGGGCCGGATACATACGCATCGGGCGTTTGTAGCCATTCTCATCAGTAATTTTTTCGTACATTTCAAAAAGGTTGCCGTAACGTTCACGGATGGTATCTTCACCGAGTCGTTTGATGGAATCCTCAAAGTCAAGGTACACGCCGCGTCCACCAGGACCGACGCCACGACCATCATCACATTGCTCTTTAGCTGCGCGGGATGCGATATCACGCGGTGCCAGATTGCCGTAGGATGGATACTTGCGTTCGAGGTAATAATCACGGTCATCTTCAGCTATTTCTGATGGATGTTTGCCGCAATCTGCTTTTTTCTTGGGAACCCATACGCGACCATCATTTCTGAGTGATTCAGACATCAGAGTCAGCTTGGACTGGTAGTCACCTGCCTGCGGAATGCAGGTTGGGTGAATCTGGGTGTAACAAGGGTTCGCGAAGAATGCGCCTTTTTTGTGTGCTTTCCAGTTAGCGGTAACTGAGCAGCCCATAGCATTTGTGGAGAGATAAAATACATTGACGTAACCGCCTGTCGCGAGGCAGACAGCATCAGCGGCATAGCTTTCCATCTCACCGGTTACCAGGTTGCGCACGGTGATACCGCGTGCGACACCATCAACAACAACCAGGTCAAGCATTTCGCGGCGATCATACATCTGTACAGTACCGGCCTTAATCTGGCGGGATAGTGCAGAGTAGGCACCCAGCAGGAGCTGCTGGCCGGTCTGACCACGAGCGAAGAACGTACGGGAAACCTGAGCGCCGCCAAAAGAGCGGTTATCAAGATATCCGGCATAGTCGCGGCCAAAGGGAACACCCTGTGCTACGCACTGGTCGATGATGTTGTTAGACACCTGAGCAAGACGCCATACGTCTGCTTCACGGGCACGGAAATCTCCGCCCTTGATGGTGTCATAAAAAAGACGGTAGATGGAATCGCCGTCATTCGGATAGTTTTTGGCGGCATTGATGCCACCCTGAGCTGCGATGGAATGGGCACGACGAGGGCTGTCCTGATAACAGAACGCCTGTACGTTGTAGCCAAGTTCACCAAGTGATGCAGCGGCAGCGCCACCGGCCAGACCGGTACCGACAACAATTACTTTATACTTACGTTTATTTGCAGGATTGACCAGCTTCAGATCAAAGCGGTGCTTGTCCCAGGTTTGTTCAATAGGTCCAGTTGGACATTTTCCATCAAGTATCACAATAACCCCCTTAACCCTTCAGAATGCCGGCAAAAATTGTCAGCGGGATGGTAACATAGCCCAAGAAAAGACCGAGAGCAACCAGAGTGCCAAATTTAACAAGAATCGGTTGACTCTTGTCGCAGCTCCAACCCATGGTCTGGAAAAAACTCTGAATACCATGAGAAAGATGCAGGAACAGGGCAATCATTGCACCGGCATAAATGAACGATACAAAGAAATTCTTGAAGCCGGCAACGACCATTCCCAGAACATTCGGAACCATCTCGTTGTGTAGCGGTACAAGATTCTTTAAAGCCGCAGTATCTGGATTCACCACCTGGAACGTAAAGTGAGCCAGATGGTACGCCAGGAACATACCGAGAAGTGCACCTGTCCAGATCATGTTCTCACTGGCAAAAGTAGCCTTCTGAGTAGACTTAACTGCGTACTGCTGAGGACGTCCGCCTCGATTTTCAATGGTCAGCTGGATACCAAACCAGATGTGAACACAAACCATGGCCAGTAATGCCAGACGGAAACCGATGATAATCGGTAGTGGCATACTGTGGAGATGTTCGGCATAGGCGTTAATACCGCCGTTGAGCCATCCGAAGATGGAGCTGTTACCTAGCAGATGTATGACAGCGAACAGAACCATAGCCTGGCCTGTGATCGCCATCAGGATCTTTCTGCCGATGGATGACGAAGTGAGTTGCATAGCATTCCTTCCTTTTTAGAGTGTTATTCTTCACAAAGTGAATTTCTTTGAAACGGTGAGAAAACATGGAGAGCAGGTTAATTGTGTTCCGGTGGACCGCGCCAACAAAATTTGGAGACAACTTTCATTCGTAAACCTCCTTGATTGAGTGATATGTGCATACGGTGATCAAAGTTGGTGGTGTACTAATGTAAATGTTCTGAGGATGAAACCGCGCTGATACTAAACATCGTTATAACAAAATGCAACTCTTTTGTGTATACAGATCATATTTAACACAGCGCAGACACTCACAAATTGCATTATCGTTCCCATTCTGATACTAAGACGTCAAAGTTAATTCACTTATACTGTATTCATAGTTCGATGTTTTGGAGATTTCATGGAATTCAAGCTTCTTAAAAAAGACCCCGGATGTTCAGCGCGCCTTGGCGTAGTTACAACTGCGCACGGTGAGATTCAGACCCCCATTTTTATGCCGGTAGCGACTCATGGTGCCATGAAGCCGCTTACTCCCGCACAAATTCATGATACAGGTTCTCAAATTATCCTCTCCAACACCTATCACCTGCATCTGCAACCGGGAGAGGGTCTGGTAAAAAAGGCCGGTGGACTGCACAAATTCATGGCGTGGAACAAGCCAATTTTGACCGACTCCGGTGGGTTTCAAGTCTTTTCACTCCCCAACAAACGCATCACTGAGGAAGGTGTTTTTTTTAAACATGAGATCACCGGTGCTGAAATATACCTCGACCCGGCAACGGCTACCCGTATCCAGCAGGATCTGGGTGCCGATATTATTATGGCTTTCGATGAGTGCATTCCCTACCCGTGTGATAGATCGTATGCAGAAAAATCGACTAAAAAGACTATACGCTGGCTGAAAGAGTGCCAGAATGCCATGACTGACAACGGTCAGGCACTGTTTGGTATTGTTCAGGGT
>CAIRND010000313.1 GCA_903879825.1 uncultured Geobacteraceae bacterium | reverse complement strand
TCTCCCGGCACTACAGCAAAAAACCACCTATCCTCCCGGAAGGTGGCTTTTTGCTGTGGGGTATTCTTTTCATGGATTGCGATAGCTACAAATGTGAAACATATTTCACGTAACAAAAGGAACTGATCATGAAGCTATTATGGGTTGTAATGGCAGCTTTTTCATTGCTTCTGGTGACCAATGGAGTTGGTATAGCAGCGCAGCCTACTCCGGGTGCCGTGTACAAGCCAGGTGAGCTTATCATTAAGTACAGAGAAGGTGCGGGCGCCTCAACCAGCGATAACGTTCACCGAAGGCACGGTTCACAAAGAATCAACGAGTTTAGAGCGTATGGACTTGAACATATAAAAGTGAAGGCCGGCCAGAATATTCAGGAAGCTATCGCAGCATTCGAGGCGGATCCTGACGTGGTATACGCCGAGCCAAATTATATTGTTCACAATATGGTGGTTCCATACGACACCTACTGGAACAGCCTGTGGGGAATGAACAGAATTAACGCCACGAATGCCTGGGACAGCAGCATCGGTAACCCTGCTGTGGTCATCGGTACGACTGATACAGGGGTAGACTACAACCATCCCGACTTGATCGCCAATGTCTGGACCGGCTCTGATGGCAGCCATGGCTACAACGCCATCACCCATACCTACAATCCCCTTGACGATGCCGGGCACGGTACTCACGTCGCAGGAACCATCGGTGCTGCAGGAAATAATGCTACCGGCGTAGCTGGCATTAACTGGCAAGTGAAAATAATGGCCTGTAAATTTCTGGATTCCACCGGGAGCGGTTCAATTACCGGTGCTATTGAATGCCTGAATTACTTTAAAAACCAGAAGAGTGCCGGGGTCAACATTGTAGCCACTAATAACAGTTGGGGCGGAGGCAGCTATTCCCAGGCGCTTTATGACGCCATTAATGCGCAACGTGATGTCCTGTTCGTGGCAGCTGCTGGCAACAATGCTACTAATAATGATATCACCGCCAGTTATCCTGCTAATTTTGAACTTCCCAATATAATAGCTGTGGCCGCCACTGACTCTGCTGACGCATTAGCTTCGTTTTCTCAGTATGGGAGGCGCACGGTGGACGTTGCCGCACCTGGCGTCAACATATACAGTACCCTGCGTAATAGTAGTTACGGGTATATGTCCGGGACTTCTATGGCTACGCCTCATGTAACCGGCCTGGCCGGGCTTATTAAAGCGGCTAACCCAGGCGCTGACTGGCGGATGATTAAAAATCTGATCCTGTCGAGTGGCGACAATGTTATCGCCCTCAGCACTAAAACGCTGACCGGCAGGCGGATCAATGCTTACAATGCGCTGACGTGCGCTGATAGCCGGGTTCTGGCGGCCATCCGTTACCCGGCTGCATTCACTATCGGCAGTGAAGCTACCCTGTCAGCTCTTAGTATTAACTGCGGCAGTTCTGCCGGGCCGGTTACCGTGACAATTTCCAGCGGGGAAATTATTACTTTGAATGATGACGGTACTTCCC
The DNA here is from genome assembly GCA_903879825.1 of uncultured Geobacteraceae bacterium. GTDB lineage: Bacteria > Desulfobacterota > Desulfuromonadia > Geobacterales > Pseudopelobacteraceae > JACRCG01. Next base: position 1,646 of record CAIRND010000313.1, on the reverse strand, counting down.
CCGATATGGCTGCTGGTGACGGTATCTTCACCGCTGTCTTCACGCCGACACGCAGTGTCGAATCGTTGGTCTTCCTCTCGCCAAGCGGTACAGAGACCATCAATTATCTGCCGCCACCAGTTTCTGTCACTGTTACATCACTTGCCGGAGCCACTGCAGAAATCGCCTACAGCGCGAATCTCACAGCCACCGGCGGAGTCGTCCCCTACTCCTGGTCAATCTCCGCCGGTGCCCTTCCTGCCGGCATGAGTCTCAGCAGCAGCGGAATAATCAGTGGCACTCCGACTACAGTTGGCTCCTACAGCTTTACCGTAAAGGTCACTGACAGCAAGGCATCGACCGCCACAAAGATGCTTAGTATTGCTGTAGCTGCCCCGGTCACGAAGCTTGCAATCGTCACGTCAGCGTTGCCGGCGGCTACCAGAAAGATTCCTTATAAACAGACACTCTCCGCGACTGGCGGGACCACTCCCTATATGTGGTCAATTTCTTCCGGCAGCCTCCCCTCAGGGCTTTCATTGACCGCTCTGACAGGGGGCATCAGCGGCACTCCACGCATTGCAGGAACCTCGGTGTTTTTGGTCAACGTAAAGGATGCCAAAGGGGTAATTGTGACGAAGAGCTTATCTATTAAAGTCAATTGAGGTAATGGCAACGGACAGTTGTAACAGAAAAACCACATATCCACTTGGGTAGGTGGTTTTTCTGTTACTATCCGGTCTCATTTCAAATAGAGAACCAGGCCACTGATGACCGGGTACTGCTTGTCGTGCAAAAACATTCCGGTCTGCGCAGAATCTGCACAATTTCTTGCGTGGCTGATAAATAAATAAATTTAAAATATATGTAATACCAGATAGTTGAAATAAATATTACTTTTGGCATGTCTTGTGGATTATCTAAAAGCAAGAAGTAAATAACCCACGAGGAGGATACAAAATGAAAACGAAACAGATGATGGTAATGGGACTGGCAGCACTGTGCGCAATGGCTCTTGCAGGCGAAGCATCGGCAGCTGGTGGTAAAGGTAATGGCGGCACGAAGGGTCAGGGGATGAGTACATCTGCAAGTGCGACTGGAACTGCAGTCCGCCCAGAAGGATCACAGCGTCGTGACGGCACTTTTTTGACCACAGGAACAACAGCCAGTGGCGCCACAGCCCGCCCAAGTAACGGTAAAGGTCTGCAGGACGGAAGTCGTTTGACCACGGTAGCACCCGTAGTAACAACCGTCGCACAGTAGTTCCTCCGCAATTTCAGTATTAACGGGGTAGGGGATCAGTGAGGCTGTTAGTGCGCACACATCCGTTGCCCCGTAGTTTATTTGCAATTTCTCTCCTATTAGTGTTACTACCTGTGCAATACACCCAAGGATCACTCACATGTACAAAGCTGTCTAAAGCCCTCGGGAGGCGTAGGTGATTTTCTTTCTAAAAATCTGTAGGCATCTGGCATTGCTGGCAACACTCCTGATCGTGGCAGGGTGTGCCGGAAGCTCGACGTTCACTGCCTACCCACGCAAAATTCAGCCGCTTATTACCTCTCTGACCAATCGTACGCCGATCGATTTGGCAACGAGTCTCGAGAGCGAAGGAAAAAGCAATGACCTGATCATTTACAACATGGAGCGTGGCAGATACGCTCAGG
>CAIRND010000312.1 GCA_903879825.1 uncultured Geobacteraceae bacterium | reverse complement strand
ATAATAGCTTCATGATCAGTTCCTTTTGTTACGTGAAATATGTTTCACATTTGTAGCTATCGCAATCCATGAAAAGAATACCCCACAGCAAAAAGCCACCTTCCGGGAGGATAGGTGGTTTTTTGCTGTAGTGCCGGGAGACTACTTTACACAGGTACCGGATTTGATCTGGGTACGGATGCCAGACTTACTCTGGGTTTGGGTGGCTGCGAAGGCGGTCATGCTGAGGGACATAACGACGAGAGCTGCGGTTGCTACGATCATAAGTTTTTTCATGGTAATTCTCCTTCTGGTGGTGAGATAGTAAATCTAACCTTTTAAAAGCAGAAGGCATGCCAAACAGGTAACACCCTTATTTCATAGGAAAAAACAGTTGTCAGCACTGCAATAGAACCCTTATTACGTGCATTTTTTGCACCTGAGTTGCGACTATTGCACCCGTGTGCAGAGTTTGTGCGGCATGCCTTATTTTACCATAAAAGCTCTATGAAAACTTCGGGTGGTATTTTCTCGTTGTTACTGGTATTGACTGACGTTGCTGCTTAGGGGTTCGGAAAGCACCATTCACCGTTTGTGTGTTGTCATATAAAAAAATCAACGTTTCTGTATATGCACATCGGAGGATGACATGTCCGCTGCTATGGAAGGACAGGTTCGGGTCGGCACCTCCCGGTTTCGGCGTATCAATGTGGCCCTGTTCTGTGCCGGCTTCGTCACCTTTGTCACGCTTTATGATGTACAGCCGCTGCTCCCTCTGTTCGCGCAGGAGTTCAGGGTAACGCCAGCTACAGCCAGCCTGCCGCTTTCGTGTGCAACCATCGCGCTGGCAGTCGGCATGTTAATCGCCGGCACTGTTTCTGAAACTCTCGGGCGCCGAAAGGTTATGAGTGTCGCACTTTTTCTGACCTCGCTGCTGGCTATGGCGACATTCTTCAGCGGTTCGTTCGAATCGCTGCTGGCGCTGCGACTGCTGCAGGGTCTGGTGCTGGCGGGTGTCCCGTCGGTTGCCATGGCCTATCTGGGAGAGGAGATGGATGCGCAGTCAATTGGCCATGCCATGGGACTGTATATCAGCGGCAATGCCATGGGTGGCATGAGCGGACGTATTGGATCGGCGCTACTCTGCCAGTACGTTCCCTGGCACACGGCAATCGCTCTGATCGGCGTTTTCAGCCTGCTGCTCAGCCTGGTATTTCTCAAAAGTCTGCCCCCCTCCACCAACTTCCGTCAGCGCCCTTTCCAACTGCGCTACCTGTTCACCTCGCTGTACCAGCATCTGCACGACCCCGGCCTGCTCTGTCTCTATGCTCTGGCTTTTCTCTCCATGGGGGGCTTCATTTCGCTTTATAATTACATCGGTTTTCGCCTGTTGGCGGCACCCTACAACCTCAGCAACTACCAGGCCAGCCTGATTTTCCTCGTTTACCTGCTCGGTTCTTTCAGTTCAGGGGTCGTCGGCAGCCTGATTCATCGCTTCGGCCGCCCCTTCATGATTCGTCTGACTCTGCTGGTCATGCTGGCGGGAACAGCGATCACTCTTTCAACATCGCTCCCTGTCATTGTGGCCGGCGTGGGCGTTTTCACCTGCGGTTTTTTCAGCGCCCATGCAATCGCCTCCAGCTGGGTCGGCCGGCGCGCCCGGACAGCCAAGGCTCAAGCCTCGTCTCTGTACCTGTTCTCGTACTATCTGGGTTCAAGTATTTCCGGCACAGTGGGGGGAATGTTCTGGTTGAACTACGGCTGGAATGGAGTGGCAGCGCTGATTTCCCTGTTGATAATTGCAGCGTTCGGGGTGGCTTCACTGCTGTTGCGGATGCCGGTTGAGGAGTAAATCTAACTGGATACGGCATGGAATATTGTTTCTCGTAGGGGCGAATCTTGTGTTCGCCCGCCTTGTGATTGTTGTCCGCCCCTGATTACAATGAACTAGCGTGGCATCGCGGAGGTGGAAGGCGGGCTTACGCTAAGGAATTGAGCCGAGCCCAAATATGTTGCAAAGATGATTTACTGTAGCTACAATAGGCTACAATATCATGGAGGTGATACT
>CAIRND010000311.1 GCA_903879825.1 uncultured Geobacteraceae bacterium | reverse complement strand
GAATCTCGTAAGGAATTTTCAAATCGTCAAGGACGCGCTTGGCTATTTCAATACTTGCCCCTTGCATTCTCTTGCCGTCGAACCAATGCAGCGGTGGATAAGAGGGGTCAGCGGCAACAATAAGACGGGAGCACTCTGCATGCGCAGGTGCGTCAATCAAAACAAAAATCAGTCCAATGACGAGAGCCACTGATTGCGCTGTGGTCATTTTAGCTCCTAAAAAAACAGGAAATAGATTTATTGATTATAACCTGTTAAAAAAGCAGAAACTCATCAACAAAACGAACTTTTTCAGACATGTACGGTTTGATAAAGGATTAAATATTCATATGGACGGTAGGAAGCGGATTGCAGTAGTTACATGGCATGAGGGAAGCGAATAGTGAAAAGTGAAGAGTGAATGATGAATAGACAACCACCATTAAACAATGGCACAAACAGGAACTAACTTTAGTATTTTAGGGCGCCCTAAGAAAGTAAGCCAGCTTCACTCTGAGGCAGCGACCTCTTTGAATAGAGTGGCTCTGTTTGCCGATGACACGTTCCTTGGTTCTAAGAAACCATATGAAAGTTTATGCAACGTTGTATGCGACACCATGCAAACAGTCTTAGGGCATTTATTAACCCTAAAATACCGTAACTGTATGGCAAAGAAAGCACAAAAAATCAAAAGAGGCAAGCGGAGCGAATTACTGATAGTGAATTCTAATGCGGCCGGAATCGATGTTGCAAGTACTGAATACCAGGTTTGCGTTCCCGAAGACAGGGATAATGAGCCTAATCGTCGTTTCGAAGCATTTACCTGTGATTTGCATTTCATCGCTCTTTGGCTTAAAGAATGTAAAATTGAAACAGTAGCGATGGAAGCCACGGGAATATATTGGGTTCAGTTGTTTATGGTTTTACAGGAGTATGGATTTGATGTTATTCTCTGTAATGCAAAGCATGTTAAAAACATTGGAGAAAAGAAGACGGATTATGTTGATGCGAGCTGGATACAGGTTTTACACACCTATGGTTTGCTAAAAGAAAGTTTTCAACCGGATAATCAGATTCGTCAGTTGAAGGATTTGATGCGTCAACGCGAACGGATCATTCAGCGAACCAGCCAGGACCTGCTTCGTATCCAAAAAGCCTTGGAAATGATGAACATCAAAGTACATAAGGTTTTGAGTGATATAAAAGGAAAGTCAGGTTTGAGTATTCTTGAAGCGATCATTAGTGGAGAACGCAGGCCGGATATTTTAGCAGATTTGGTTAATCATCGTGTCAAAGCTAGCCGTGAAGAGATCATCAAATCGCTGGAAGGGAACTGGAATGATGCACAGCTCTTAATCACGAAGCAAAGCTTTGATGCTTATTGTTTTGCTTTAAAACAGGTTGAAGAGCTGGATTTATCAATAGAACAATCATTAAAAGCATATTCACAGATATCAGGGAAACCCAATAAACCTATAGTGAGAACGATAAAAAGACAACAACCTTTGGGCAATGCTTTTCATTTTGATGCCGAGCAATATAGTTATGATATTCTTGGTGTTAATCTCACACGAATCCCTGGTATCAGTTCATTGACTGGGATAAAGCTTATCAGTGAATTGGGACGAAACTTTACAGAGAAGTTTCCTACGGTCAAACATTTTTGTTCCTGGTTGAATCTCACCCCCAACAACAGGATATCTGGTGGGAAAATCCTTTCATCGAAAGTTCCAAAGCGTAAAAACTTTGCTGGTCAATCATTTCGTGTTGCCGCAAATACACTCAGCAGAAGCAAAGGGTATTTGGGTGATTATTTCCGTCGGATGAAATCAAAACTTGGCTATAACCAGGCAATCATTGCTGTAGCTCATAAATTAGCCCGGATAATTTATAAAATGGTTCAGATGGGGATAGAATATGATGAAACCATCGACCGTGATAAAAACATCATTATGCTCACCTTGAAACAAAAAACATTACAAAAAAGGCTGGCTAAAGTAGAAAAAGAACTCAATATATCTTACTGTTAACCTGTCTTTTGCATTTTAGTTAGATGAAAGTGAAAAG
>CAIRND010000310.1 GCA_903879825.1 uncultured Geobacteraceae bacterium | reverse complement strand
GGTTATGCAGATTTCCCGCTCGCTGGCCGGCTATTCGCTGGGGCAGGCGGACCTGCTGCGCCGCGCCATGGGTAAGAAGGATGACAAGGAGATGTCCCGTCAGAAAGGACTTTTTCTTGAAGGTGCCAAAGCCAACAAACTCGATGCAAAAAAGGCCGAAGCTATTTTCGACCTGATGCACAAATTTGCCGAATACGGCTTCAACAAGTCTCATTCGGCGGCCTATGCCCTGATCGCCTACCAGACAGCCTACCTGAAAGCGCATTTTCCGGTTGAATTTATGGCGGCCCTGTTAACCTGCGACATGGACAGTACCGATAAAGTGCTCAAGAGCATCAGCGATTGCCGTGAGCAGGGCATTGAGGTACTGCCACCCGACATCAACACATCGGGACTTTCCTTCACCGTCGTCGGCGCATCGATGCGGTTCGGTCTGGGAGCGGTCAAAAATGTCGGTGCCGGAGCCATTGAGGCTATTTTGGAGGCACGTACCGAAGGTCCCTTTAAAAATCTGTACGATTTTTGCGAGCGAGTTGATCTGCGCAGAGTAAACAAGCGGGTAATCGAATCTCTGATCAAGTGCGGCGCTTTTGATTCCACCGGAGCGGCCCGTTCCGCCCAGATGGAGGGCTTGGAAGTCGCCACAAACTATGGCCAGAAGATTCAGGAAGAAAAAGCCAGTGCCCAGGTTTCACTGTTCGGCACGGAAGAGGTCTCACGGGGCAATGCCAGTGGCGGCATGAAGTTGCCCAACACACCGGAATGGCACGATAAAGAAAAACTGGCTTTTGAGAAAGAGGCACTTGGCTTCCTGATTACCGGCCACCCGCTTGATCGCTATATCGACGACATTAAGCGCCTGTCCAACACCGACATCTCCAGCATGGTGGAAATGGCTGAAGGGAGCGAGGTGCGCTTCTGCGGTATTGTTATTGCGTTCAAGGAAATTACCACAAAAAAAGGCGACCGGATGGGATTCGTCACCATTGAGGATCTGAGCGGTTCGGTTGAAATAACGGTCTTTTCTGATATCTACGCGACCACCGTTGCACTCCTGAAATCGGATGATCCACTGCTGATTGTCGGCAAACTGGAAAAAGGCGAAAAAGGGTGCAAAGTCCTGCTTATGAAAGGGGGCGAAGAGAATAACGGTAAGCGCTTCCAGCGTGACCGCGGCCCGGCAGGTGATATCAAGCTGCTCTCCGAGGCCCGGGCCCAGACGACCAAAAAGGTGTCGTTCGTTGTGCGGATGGACGAGACTCCGCCGGAGCAGATTCCACTCCTTAAAGAGGTCATTGAGCGTCATCCAGGCAGTGTCCCGGCCTGCATCCAATTTTTGATTCCATCACGGAGCCGTTCCTTCCTGCCGCTGTCAGCCGAAATGAATGTAGCGGCCAGTGATGATTTAAGACTGGAAGTGGAGCGACTGTTAGGGTACAATGCCGCCACTTTTGAGTAAATTTATAAACTAAAATATAAAAAAAGAATGAGGTGTCATAATGGCTACTCCGTTTTATCTTGAATTTGAAAAACCTATTGTTGAGCTGGAAAAGAAAATTGAAGAGCTGAATGCCCTGGCCGGAAGCGGACTGGATATCGGTGCCGACGTGACCGCACTTGAGGGACGCGTGGAGGAGATGCGAGCCGATATTTTCGCCAACCTCTCCCGGTGGCAGACCGCTCAGGTTGCCCGTCACATCAACCGTCCCTTTACGCAGGATTATATCAATCACATGCTTACCGAATTCACGGAACTTCACGGTGATCGCAACTACGGCGATGATCACGCCATCGTTGGCGGCCTGGCACGCTTCGACGGCCAGCCGGTTATGGTTATCGGCCATCAGAAGGGTCGTGACACCAAGGAAAAGGTCTACCGCAACTTCGGCATGCCAAACCCTGAAGGATACCGTAAGGCACTGCGCCTGATGAAAATGGCCGAGCAGTTCAAATTACCGGTCATCACTTTTGTCGATACTCCCGGTGCCTATCCCGGCATCGGCGCCGAAGAACGCGGCCAGGCAGAGGCTATTGCCCGTAACCTGCGTGAAATGGCAAGCCTGCGTACTCCAATCATCGTCTGTATCACCGGTGAAGGCGGCTCCGGCGGAGCACTGGCCATTGCTGTCGGCGACCGCATCCTGATGCTTGAACATTCAGTGTATGCCGTTATCTCTCCAGAAGGGTGCGCCGCCATCCTCTGGTCGGACGGCACGAAAGGCGCTCAGGCTGCAGAAGCACTGAAACCAACGGCAAAAGATATCATCAAACTGGGTGTTATCGACGAAATCATCAAAGAACCGATCGGCGGCGCCCACCGTGACCACGAAGCCACCGCGCGCAACATGAAAGAGGCAATTGCCCGTAATCTGGCCGAGTTGAACAAACTGTCCGGAGACGAACTTGTGGAAGAGCGTTACAAAAAATTCAGAGCCATGACACGCTGTGCTGAATAAATGGAATAACTGTAGTGGGCGGCTCAACCGCCCCTGTTTTTTAAGGAACTTACATGCTTGAACGTCTGCAAAAAATTATATCCGCTGCCGGAATCACCTCACGAAGAGCATCAGAAGCACTGATCACCAACGG
>CAIRND010000309.1 GCA_903879825.1 uncultured Geobacteraceae bacterium | reverse complement strand
TCTGAACGGTTGCCGTTGCCACCGCGAAAGAACCGCAGGTCACCGTAACGTGATCCAGCTTATACAGATCCTCTTCCCGGGCTTCATCGCAAACGATGGCATCCAGATCTTCATCAAAGACCTCTTTTTTCAAATCAGCCAGCTCTTTGAAGCGATCAAAGGCTCGATTGAGCTTTTCATCATCCAGTTCGTGTCCCAGTTCCTCAAGACGTTTTTTAAACGCGTGACGACCGGAATGCTTGCCGAGTACGAGGGCACTAGCCAAAAGCCCGACTGATTCAGGAGTCATAATTTCGTAGGTCGTTTTTTCCATCAGCATGCCGTGTTGATGGATACCCGCCTCATGGGCAAAGGCATTCGCGCCGACGATCGACTTGTTCGGTTGAACGGCAATGCCGGTGACAGTGGTCAATAAACGGCTGGTCGGCGTAAGCTGCTCGGTGACAATATTAGTCGCAAAGGGGAGAATGTCGCCGCGCGTTTTCAGAATCATGACAAATTCTTCAAGCGAACAATTTCCTGCCCGCTCACCAATCCCGTTGATCGTGCATTCCACCTGGCCTGCGCCGGCCTGAATTGCGGCGATAGAGTTTGCCACCGAAAGCCCCAGGTCGTTATGGCAGTGAACTGAAATTATCGCCTTATCGATATTGGGCACATTTTCTTTGAGGTATTTTATGATGTTGAAATACTCAAAGGGAATCGTGTAACCGACCGTATCAGGAATATTGACTGTTGTTGCACCGGCGGCAATAACAGCCTCAACAACTTCAGCAAGAAACGGCAAACGGGTGCGGACGGCATCCTCACAGGAAAATTCAACATTGGGTGTATATGAAGCGGCACGCTTGACCGCCTTGATGGCCGAGGCAAGAACTTTAGCCGGCTCCATCTGCAATTTATACTTCATGTGGATGTCAGAGGTAGCGATAAAGGTATGAATCCGCCCCTTCTCACCAGCATATTTCAGAGCTTCCCAGGCACGATCAATATCTTTTTCACTTGAACGACAGAGTCCCGCAATTTCCGGGCCCTTGATCGTCTGAGCAATCTTTTTGACCGCTTCGAAATCGCCCTCCGACGCAATGGGAAAACCGGCTTCAATAACGTCAACATTCAGCTTTTGCAGCTGTTTGGCAATTCGCAGTTTCTCTTCGATGTTCATGCTGTTGCCGGGAGCCTGCTCACCATCCCTCAGAGTCGTATCAAATATTCTGATAATCTTACGGTCATCTTTTTTAGCTGCCTTTGCCATTGTGTCTACCCCTTTCAATGTCCTGAGATTACGTGCTTTCTCGCGTAGATGCTTTCAGCTTTACATAAAAAAAACCTCTACCCCAATATTTGGGGCAGAGGTTTTGAACCATCCGCGGTACCACCCAATTCGCCTGAAATTCCATTTATGAAATAACCAGGCCTTCATACACCTTTAACGCAGGCTCACGACTCTGACTACCTGTCACCAGAGCGGCTCCAAGGCGAGTTCACCACAATGCTTACCGGTTTGCACCAACCACCGGCTC
>CAIRND010000308.1 GCA_903879825.1 uncultured Geobacteraceae bacterium | reverse complement strand
TTTGTTTCCAGACAAAAGATCGATTATTTTTTGCTTTGATATTTTATAGTGTAATATTTCCCTATTTCCTTTCCGACTTAATTCATACTCTTCTGCGTGAAAAAAACATGAGTGTAGAAGATACTTGCCGGCTTCACTCCTCTCATCAAAAAAATCAGATTTAAGTTCCAACAAGTAATTAATAATTTTACCCATGGTTGAAATCACGTAACGCCTTACATAAAGGTCTTTTACATTGAACGATTTATCACCAATCGAGAGTCCACTCAGCTTTGTGGGTTGTGGTGCTGTATTTGAAGGGATCATCAAGTACAACTGCTTAACATTATCGTTTGTGGGTTGCCGGTAAAATGCTTTCTGATATAGAGCCTCAATGACTTGACGTTCAAAAAAAGACTCAAGATGAAATTTTATTGCAGGTTTTTCTGAACCGAGTTGATTGAATTGAGGGTGTACGGAATATAGTTTTGTTTCCCTGGCAGTCAATGCCGTGTATCCGTAATATGCGCCTAAAATGCCAAGAGCTTCTGCAATTTGAGATGGATTTGTCCAATCTTCATGCAGTCTCTGCTTAATATTCAGGTGATCATTTGACTGGCGACTTGAATATTTATGAAGAATGGCCAACTGAACAGCTTCAGGTGGCACAGCAGGTGTTTGCAGTTTTTGAACTGCAGATCGATAATCACCTGAAAACAGGTCTTTAAATGCTTGTTCTAATGCCTGATTTTTTCCAGACTCATGGTAAATTGAACCAGCCAGCTTGTGTGCCTTCTCCTTCTCAATGTACGCGTCGGTGGATGTAATTAGAGAAATAAGTTCTTTCTGATTCGGAGTTGTCTGAGAATCTATATCGAGCAATGCCGATAAGACAGATTTAACATCAGCACTGTGTGGTATGGATTCGTCGTTTAACAGGCTGTAACAGCATGAAAAGTAGAGATCAGGATAGTCCGAATATGCTGACGTTTTTTGAGAGAAATAACGCTCTGCATTTCTCATATAAGCCATCAAACCCAAATAGCGATCATATCTACGAATTGATTCATTTATATCGGGGATAGGCTCGCCCCCGCTGTGTGAGGCGTTGATTGAAACATCTTGTGCTGATATTGCATGTGTTGAATCCACTTTTTTGAAGAGATGTCTCGGCACTGGTACATCCGGCTTAACCCAGCCATCGAGATGAGAACTTAATTGTTCAATCGACTGGGAAACTTCAATGCCGATAAGACGCGAAATCGGCAGCGGCATCGGAAACTTAATCGCCTCTTCAATCCTATCGCAGTCTAAAATCTCCTCAGATGTAAGCATTACCTTGAGGAGAAGTTGATTGTTTTTTATTGGTTGCGGATTTTCAAAGAGCAACAAGTCAGCTGCCGATGTTCGTTGAATATCATCAAAATCGGAGGCAGCACCTGCAGTATCATATGCATCCGGGTATATCAGGCCATGTGCCAGAAAAACTTGGGCTCTAAGTCTGTCAACAGGCATGAAGTAAATATTATCATTTTTTGGCGCAGGCAAAGGTGGTTGTGGTTTTATCGCAAGCCAAAATAGATCACCATTTTCTTCGGGTTGCTTCGATGAAACCACTATCCCTTTTTCAGACTTGGGAGCTTTTTTTTGTCTGCTATTATTTCGGACTGGCTTATTTGGCACCGTTTCTGTACCCACAGCGGTGTTATCTACTAATTTCTTTTGTTCATCTTCATATTCCTGTTTCATGGATATTTCCTCGTAAGATCAAAATGTCGCGACAGAACTAGGTTGAGCTTCCAATGATATTGATTCGTAAGTATCTACATCGAAACCTGCAATGGGGTCATTCTGAGGTGAGCTGAGGTCGCGATAAACAGTCACCTTTTTTTTGGCTCGCGTACAGGCAACGTACCATTCCTTCGCAATTTTCTTAAAAAAATTCATGCGGGGAATAATTACCTCATCAAATTCCATACCTTTAGCCGACTTAAATGTTGTCACTACATAGTTCTACTTTGTCACATTAGTGATTCTTTTAACTTGCTGTTTTGTTTTGCATAAGCGAAATCAATGCTTGCTTGGCGTTGTTTATGCCGGACTTCCATTTGCCTGAAAACCTCTTCGATGTCGGTATCCCTTCGCGGAAGGAATTTAGCAAGCAAGGTCGCAACGTCTGGACAACTGAGCAGCGGAGTGGTTTCTTTCTCTTTGAGTCGCGTTTGTAGCATGAAGAGCATTGACATCATCACCAGTGCCATATGGTGATGCCACGACTGCCAACTGCGAACTTGGTAATGATCCATACCGCCAGTACCTTTGGCGTCCTGGAAAGCACGCTCTACAAAATAGCGTTGACCTTGCATGAAGGCCAGTCGTTCTGCGGTGGTCTCTTCCGGTGCATTGGATAAACTGTACTTGATGGTTTCTCTGGAATCGACTTCACGCCGGACAACCAGAGACCAATAACGTGCGCTGGATTCTTCCTTGTTCCAAGCCCATACTCGCTGTATGAGGATATCAACCTGAAGGATTCCTTTGGTTGAATTGCGAGTGGTGATACGTTGCCAGGCTTCTTCCGGTTGAGCAGCCGCCCAGGCCTGTACCTCGGTCGCTGTACTGTTTGCCTTGCGTCGTGTTGGTGTTCGTCCCTTGTAAGATGTGCGCTCCGGAATGTACGGGGCGGGGTCTTCCAGGTAGATCGGCTGATCTTTATGAACATCGGCAACAAAAAGCTCACCAAGATCATCAATCGTACTCAAAAAGTGTGGTTCTTTGCCGTAACCACCGTCAATACCGACCCAGGAAAAACGAACGCCAAGGCTGCGTAGATGCTGAATGCTATCAAGTGCAAGCTGGGATTTGCTCTTGAACACAATATCTTTGGGAATACCGGCTTTACGACAGCGGTCAGTATCATCAGTCCACTCTTTTGGGACATACATTCGGCAGTCAACTAGTACTTCGTTCTGTAAATAATATTGTATTTTAGCCATTTTATTGCTACTGTTTCCTTGTGCACACAGTACTATTACAAGGGGGTAGTTTATGGCTAAACGAGCAATGATTCACCTTACGGGCGAGCAGCAGGAAGAACTTACTCGGATAACCCAAAGCAGAACATCCTCAGTAGCATCAGTTCAGCGCGCAAATGTTCTTTTAAAATATGCTCAAGGCCAACGTATCAGCAGTATTGTACAAGATATGAAAACTAATCGTCCCTTGGTGGAGCGGTGTATCGACAGGGCGCTAACTTTTGGGCCACTGCAGGGACTGCGAGATATTCCTCGTCCCGGATGTCCTCCCAAAATCACTGAAGATGCAAGGGCTTGGGTTTTATCACTGGCATGCAGCAAGCCTATTGAGTATGGTTATGCACATGAAAGCTGGACATATAGCTTGCTACTCAAGCATGTCACAGATAACTATGAGCGCCTTGAGTACCCCTGTCTTTCTAAGCTTGGAAAAGGGCGTTTGCATACAATTTTAGCAAAGAGCAATATCAAGCCGCACAAGATAAGTTACTACCTGGAACGCAAGGATCCAGAATTCGATGAGAAGATGGCCACGGT
>CAIRND010000307.1 GCA_903879825.1 uncultured Geobacteraceae bacterium | reverse complement strand
GTCGCAGCACATCGAGGTGATTGGTGCCGTTGACCGGGTCGCCGCCGATGCCGACGCAGGTGGACTGACCGAGACCGAGACAGGTAAGCTGCCACACCGCTTCGTAGGTGAGCGTGCCGGAGCGGGAGACAACGCCGACACGGCCGGGCTTATGGATGTAGCCGGGCATAATGCCGATCTTGCATTCGCCGGGGGTAATGACGCCGGGACAGTTGGGGCCGACCAGGCGGGTGCGTTTGCCTTTCATGTACTGCTTGACCTTGACCATGTCGAGGACCGGAATGCCCTCGGTGATACAGCAGACCAGTTCGATGCCGGCGTCAACCGCTTCCATGATTGAATCAGCGGCAAATGGTGGTGGTACGTAAATGACTGAGGCGGTCGCGCCGGTCTGTTTTACGGCATCAATAACCGTATCAAAAACAGGGAAGCCGTCGATGACGCTGCCACCCTTGCCGGGTGTTACGCCGCCGACCATCTGGGTGCCGTATTCACGGGCGCCCTGGGCATGAAAGAGGCCGGTCGCACCGGTAATCCCCTGGGTGATAACTTTAGTGTTTTTATTAATCAGAATACTCATTGTTTAGCTCCTTTCACGGCCTGGACAATTTTTTGCGCTGCGTCGGCCATGCCGTCGGCGGAAACAATATTTAAACCACTCTCGGCAAGAATTTCTTTGCCGCGTGCCACGTTGGTGCCTTCCAGACGGACTACCAGCGGTACATTGAGGGATACCTGCCGTGCTGCCTCGACCACCCCGGCGGCGATGATGTCGCATTTCATGATGCCGCCGAAGATATTGACCAGAATACCTTCAACTTTGCTGTCGGAGAGGATGATCTTGAACGCCTCGGTGACGCGCTCAATGGTAGCGCCGCCGCCGACATCGAGGAAGTTGGCCGGATCACCGCTGTAATGCTTGATGATATCCATGGTGGCCATAGCCAAGCCTGCGCCGTTGACCAGACAGCCGATATTGCCGGAGAGAGAAACATAGGAAAGTTCGTGCTGGGAGGCCTCAACTTCGTTCGGATCTTCCTCGTCATAATCGCGCATGTCGCCGATATCGAGGTGACGGAAGATGGCGTTATCGTCAAAGCCAAACTTAGCGTCCAGCGCCAGAAGATCGTTTTCTGCGGTCACCACCAGCGGGTTGATCTCCAGCATGGAGCAATCACAGCGGATGAAAGTGTTGTACAACCCTTGCAATACCGTTACTGCTTTACCCACCAGTTTCCCGCCTAAACCGAGGCTGAAGGCGATCTTGCGGCATTGAAAAGCGGTCAGGCCCACCAGCGGATCAACCGCTTCGGTAAAAATCTTTTCCGGGGTTTTCGCGGCAACCTCTTCGATGTCCATCCCCCCTTCGGTGGAGGCCATCACGGTAACTTTTGACGTGGCGCGATCAACCAGCAGACTGACATATAGTTCATTGGCGATATTGCAGCCGTTTTCGACCAGCACGCGCGTAACCAACTTACCTTCTTGACCTGTCTGATGGGTGCGCAGCGTCATGCCGAGCATTTCACGGGCGATCACGCGAACTTCGTCAGCGGTGCGGGCCAACTTGACGCCGCCACCTTTACCGCGACCACCGGCATGAATCTGTGCTTTAACAACCCACGGTCCCTCGCCGAGACGTTTGGCCCACTCACGTGCGCCGGCACTGTTGTAGCAGACGTGACCGTCGGGGACCGGTACGCCGAATTTCCGTAAAATTGCTTTTGCCTGGTACTCATGAATGTTCATCGAGCTCTCCTTGATGGTGGGTATGAGTGAATCTTCCTTGGTACATGTCGCATCTAAATCTAACCCCCCTCAGTCCCCCCTTACCTAAGGGGGGAGGCTTTGAAGTCTCCCCTTAGATAAGGGGAAATTTAGAGGGGTTATAAAACGTAAAAGATAAATCTTCCTATTCCGCAGCGATTGCTTCTTTTCGGTACGACGCTGCCAATAGAGAAATATAGTGAGTAATTTTTTGTTCTTTACCGAAGCGATTGACGTTGTCAAGCAACTGCATCATGCAGGCGGGACAGCCAACAGAGACAGTATCTGCGCCGGTTTTATTGATATCGTCCGCTTTATTTTTCCCTAAGGCTGACGAGGTGTCATAGTGCGATACGACGTATGATCCGCCGCTGCCGCAACAGGTATCCGGTGCCGACATTTCCTTGAACGTAACGCCGGGAATACTTTTAATAATTTCACGCGGCTCGGCAAAAACCTTCATCGTTTTTTTCAGGTGGCAGGAATCATGGTACGTCACCACGGAGTCTACCTGTCCCTTTGGGATGCGAAACGTGATTATTTTGGTCAGAAAGGTGGAGATATCATAGGTCCGCTTTCCCCAGTATTCGGCCTTTGGACCGTAAACAGGATCTCCCGCCAGGATATCAACGTAATCATGCTGCCAGGCTCCGCCACATGATCCGCAGCCGGTAATCAGATATTCGCACCCGGTTTTATCGAACTCGTCCAGGTTATTTTTGGCAAGTGAGCGCACGGTATCAATATCACCATGCACCAGAACCGGGATACCGCAGCAGGACTGGCCTTTGGGAATATGCACTTCGATGTTGTTCGCGGTTAAAACCTCAATCAGATCCATACCGGCATCGGGATAGAAATAGTTGAGTGAGTCGCCGGTAAAGAAAGCCACCTTCATTGTGGTGCTCTTGGGCGTGACGACATCGGCGATTCGATCCCGAAGTGTAGATCCAGTCAGTTCCGGCATTTTGCGATCGGCATCAAAACCCATGCTGCCGCCGACAAAGGCAAACGGCGACCGCGGTGAGATGGCTTTCATATTTTTATCACCCTTGAAGGCAATCCCCTGCAGCGATGCGCCGAGCTTCATGGCGGCATCGAACATTTTCGGGTGCTTCAGAGTGGAAAAGATCATTTTTTTGAGCCACGGCAGCCCGTTCTC
>CAIRND010000306.1 GCA_903879825.1 uncultured Geobacteraceae bacterium | reverse complement strand
TGAAGAGTTTTTCCCGTGTTGATCTGGCTGAGTGCTGCCGAACCAACCTGAACGAAGCGCTGGAAACCACCATCAATATCGCCTGGAATGAGATGAAATATGTCGCTGCGCTGGAACGTGACTTCGGAGATATCCCCGATATTGTCTGCTACCCACAACAGCTGAATCAGGTTTTTCTTAACCTGCTGGTCAATGCTTCCCAGGCAATTGACATACAGGGCACCATAACTGTTCGCACGTGGAGCGACCACGACTCGGTGTTTGTCTCGGTGTCAGATACCGGCAAAGGGATGCCGGAAGAGGTGAAACGGCGTATATTCGAGCCGTTTTACACCACCAAAGAGGCTGGTAAGGGCACCGGCCTTGGCTTGTCTATTTCGGCTGATATCGTCCGAAAACATGGGGGTGAAATTACGGCGGAAAGTGAGGTTGGTGTCGGGACGACCTTTACCGTTCGGCTACCGGTCAAAAACCATTTCCAGTAAATCAGGAGTAAACCATGAATGAAAATAGTGAACTGATCAAAATTTTGTGTGTTGACGATGAGCGCAATGTTCTGCGGGCTCTGGAACGAACTTTTCTGGATGATGACTACGAAATTGTCATTGCCGGTTCGGGTGAAGAGGGGCTGAAAGTCATGGAGGAATCAGGGCCTTTTCAAGTTGTTATCTCGGATTATCGTATGCCGATTATGAACGGTGTCGAATTTCTCAAGGCGGTGTACGTCCGCTGGCCGGAAACGGTCCGTATCGTTCTTTCCGGCTATGCTGATGCGGGGGCAATTGTGGCTGCCATTAACGAGGGTCATATTTACCGATTTATCCCCAAACCCTGGAATGACGAAGAACTTAGGATAACAATCCAGAACGCGCTCGAACGCTTTTTTCTGCAGAAAAGTAACCGTGAACTGCTGGAAGATCTTGCCGCCGCCAACCAGGCACTGGAAGAAAAGGTGCAACTGCGCACTGAACAGCTTGAACTGCGGAATAAGGCGCTGGAGTTTTCTCAAAGCATCCTGGGCTACCTTCCGGTGGGAGTGGCTGGAATTGATGCAAATGGCATGATAGCGTATTGCAATGAAATCGCCGCCAAACTGTTGAAGAATGTCTGCCGTGATGTCTTTGGCGCCGATGTGATCGCCTGCTGTGATGTGGCATTGGGCAGGCTTGTTGAACAGGTGCGCCGGGATAAATATATTTCAGTTGAGACAGAACTGGGAGGTACACCGTGCCGGGTTTTGGGTCGCACCATAGCATTTAGCGGGAATGAGGCGATCGTGCTTATTTTTCTGGAGGGTGTGGCATGATGCAGAAACGCACGACCGTCCTGTTGGTTGATGATGAAGAAAATATTCTGAAAGCTCTCAGTCGCCTGCTGATAGACGAAGATTTCGACATTGAGACCGCTCTTTCGGGCGAGGCTGCTCTGCAAAAGCTGCAGACACTCGACAATGTGGGGCTGATCGTTTCCGATCAGCGCATGCCGGGGATGAACGGCGCGGAATTTCTTGGTCGTTCGCAGGAATTTGCACCCAACGCACAGCGCATCCTTTTGACCGGATACTCAGACATCAACGCCACTATCGAAGCTATCAACAGAGGCGGGGCAGGGCGCTATATCTCGAAACCGTGGGATGATGAAGAGTTGGTAGAGGCAATCCGCAAGGCACTGGAGATCTTTCAGCACGGTGTCGAGACACGGCGCTTAAATGAAATTATCAATCAGCAAAAGGAAGAGATGGAAGCCTGGAATGAGGGTCTCAAAAAACGCCTCCTTCAGACAACCGCCACAATTCGTGAACAGAGCCAGGCTATAAAAAACAGCAATTTAAGTAGCATTACCTCAACAATCAGCCGAATCTTTGATTGTTTTTTCGAGGTGATGGGTGACCGAAGCGCCGTTCATGCCCGCACCGTTAGCATTCTTGTGACGGATGTCGCCAGAAAAATGAATCTTGATGCGGAAACAATTACCACGTTCAGGCTTGCGGCGCTTTTGCATGATGCTGGCAAGTTTGGTTCTCTCTCGCAGACTCTGGTTAAACCTATAGTTGATATGTCTGATAGTGAAGTGAGTGATTACCGGCAGCATCCGGCCAGGGGAGAAAAAATGTTCTCCACAGTTGAAGAATTGTCCGGCATTGTCCCGCTGATCCGCAGTCATCATGAGGCGTATGACGGCAGCGGTTTTCCAGATGGGTTGCAGGGCGACTCGATTCCGCTGGGAGCGCGGTTGATTGCTATAGCCGATAACATTGAAAAAACGGCTCACTCGGTTAGTCACAATCGCGCAGACTTTGCCTTGATGAATGCCCGTTTTCATGGTGGAACGCTCCTAGATCCGCACCTGATCGCCCACTTTTCAAGTATCACCAAGGTCGTATATTTTGAAGGTAAAAAAGCCGGAACGGTTGCAGAGGTTGAAATCAGTCCGACCGGTTTGGTCCCCGGTATGACAATAGCCCGTGACGTGGAGAGCGGCAGCGGAGTTTTACTGATGCAGCGTGGCAGCG
>CAIRND010000305.1 GCA_903879825.1 uncultured Geobacteraceae bacterium | reverse complement strand
CCAACATATAACGAAATCCTTACGGAACTCAGAAGACTCGCGCTCTGTCCATCCGGCAGCGAGCTGCCTCCGGTCGTCATCAACGAGCAGGACGGCTCCCCGATGGTGCTTGTTCCCGCAGGCAGTTTCACTATGGGAGACGACCTCGACAAAGAGAGCCCGCAGCGTAGCGTCACTCTCGATGCGTTTTATATTTCGGTTTATGCCGTCACCAATCGCCAGTACAGGGCTTTTGTGCAGGCAACGGGCCATCGGCCACCAAATATCGGCGCAAGGATCGACTCGCTTTCGGTCTGGCACGAAGACGGCTGTCCCGAAGAGTTTGACGATTACCCGGTTGTGCTGATCAATTGGGACGACGCGGAAGCCTACGCCCGGTGGGCGGGATGCCGTTTGCCCACGGAAGCCGAGTGGGAAAAGGCCGCTCGCGGGCCGGAAGGACATATCTACCCTTGGGGAGAGCGGTGGGATGAAAACAACTGCCGGAACCGCAACAACCGGGGCGCGGACTCGGTCGCCCCGGTGTACGCCTATCCTGAAGGCGTCTCCGGCTACGGAACCTGGAACCAGAGCGGCAACGTCATGGAGTGGTGTTCCGTCTGGCACGAGGAGACGGATTCGGGTAACGCGTCATCCGGTGAAGATGCTCTCCGCCAGGAACGGGGCGGCTGCTGGCGTTATCCCGACAAGTTCGCCTTTCGCTGTTCGCAGCGCTCGTTTGTGGTTTCCAAAGCGGTTAACGATTTCCGGGGGTTTCGGATGGTGTTGCCGGTGAAGTTGGGGGAGTGAGGAGCGGAAATAGGGGAGGCGGTGTATCTCCTGCGGTTCCCGTGCAGGAGACTTTCGTATATGTCAGGTGAAACGGATAGTGAATTGGTGCCCACCTGAGCATGCATAAGCAAGAGATTGTGATAAATATTTTGACATATATTTGTACTTTACAACTAAAAAGTTGCAGCCGTTCACACTGTACAGTGACTAAATAAGCGATGCTGTATTGAAAGGGTTCTTTTTCGTTGGAAGGAGTTGTAAAACTATGATTCAGACCAGCAAAATAAATCACCAGGGCGAGGATAGGCTGAAACTTGTGTTTGCCTATAATGACTTCATTATAAATAAGATAAGGCATATTGAAGGTGCTGTCTGGAGCAAGACACTCAGAGCATGGCATATCCCGTTCACCGAGGAAGCTTTTGGCGAATTTAAGAAGCTATTTCCTGATATAGTCTTACCAGATCCTGCAGGTTCAGCAAACATGTCAGGTACCGAAGAGCTAACGGAAGCTACCAATGAACCACCGGTGCCAGCACATTCTGTAAAGGCGCAATCTGAAGTGAAAACTGCGGCAAAAACAGAGCTACAAAACGTTACGCATCACAACGGAATCGCTATCGAATTATCCCCGAAACAAATTACCGTTACAATGCCTAAGAATGAGACGGATATACAGTTCATCCGTACCTTCAATTATGTGAGGTGGAACAGCAATAAATTTTGCTGGGTCATACCGAACTACGGCAAAAATATCGACTTGTTAAAAAATTACTTTGGTCAGCGTATCACAAATATAAAAACCATAATTGCGCTATCGCCAAATCCGTCATTGAACTACGCGGCAACTGAAGTTATTACCGATTTACCGTTGTTGGACAAAGTCAACCATGATGAGATTGCTGCCTTCAAGCAGTGGATGGAGCACAAGCGATACAGCGGATCTACGATAAAGACCTATACACAAGCAATTACATTTTTTTTAAGGTTTATTAAACCCAAAAGAAGTACTGAAGCGACCAATGATGATATGGTGCGGTTCGTTCACCAGTATATGCTACCGAAGAAGCTAAGCCAATCATATCAAAATCAGGCTGTTAACGCAGCAAAATTGTTTTTCAAGACAGTACAAGGTTCAAAGCTCATAACAGAACAGATCGAGCGGCCAAGACCAGAACATAAGCTGCCCAACGTGCTGAGCAAGGAGGATGTTGCAGCTATACTTCAGGCATCACAGAACCTCAAACACCGTACGATGTTGAGCTTGATT
>CAIRND010000304.1 GCA_903879825.1 uncultured Geobacteraceae bacterium | reverse complement strand
TGGCAGAAACGCTGGGAGCTGAATTCAGGGTACGGGAGTATACCGAGGTTGGTTAGATGCCTGACAGATGCGGGGCAAAAACTACAAGTAGGACTTGAAGGGAAGTGTTTTATGCATATAAATTTGTTATCATTTTCAAATGAGTCAAGATGTATCGCAGCGGGTGTGGCACTCGTCATATTCCTTGCCCTGCCACCATGCGCAGCAGTGGCTGAATCGGCAACTCCCGCTGGTACAAATTATGACATACCGATCAGCGAACTGAACAAGGGGCAGAAAAAGAGCACTCCAAGACCGGTGACGGACGAGACCAAAAAGAAGAGTAAAAACAGCGCCAAAACAGCGGAATCACAACCTGAAACTGGCGTGCCGGACCAACCTGTCCGCAAGTCAAAAAGAAAACCGGTCGTACCTGTTACTGACGTTAAAAATGACCGTGTGATTGTGAAAACGCCGACAACACCCGAACCTTTGCAGGAAAATATTCAGATTCACCATTCACCCTTCAGTTTTGTCGTGGCCGGCAAGCGTACCGTCATCCATGCGGTGATCAGCAGCAAGGCTGACATTCAGGAGGTTTCGTGCATTCTCCATACAGCTGAAGGGGGAGCACAGGCTCTGGTAAAAATGGTAAAAGAGAACGGAACCCGCTTCACCTATACGGCGACCCTTCCGGCGCTCTCTACCGAAAGCACTTCTCTCCGCTACACCATTATTGTCGTTGATTCCTTAAGCAAACTGACTCGCAGCCGAGAATTCGTTACTCCTGTGACGGTCGCACCACTCGTACCAAGCTGGCAAATAGAGGGTGCTGACGAAGTGGTTTCAGGCAAAAAAGAAACCACGGAGAATCCTGCTGAGCCGGCGCATCAATAGCGCATCACCTTCCCCAAAAACTGCTGCAACTCCGTGCGATGCGGCTCGGTAAATAAACTTTCTACCGGGCCGTGTTCGATTATTTTCCCCGCCGCAACAAACAGACAGTGATCTGCCACCGTACGTGCAAAACCCATATGATGCGTCACAAGCAGTAGATCCCGCCCTTCATCTCGCAATTCACCAATTATATCAAGCACCTCGGAGGTCATCTCTGGATCAAGGGCCGAGGTCGGTTCATCAAACAACAGAAATCGTGGTTTAATGGCAATAGCCCGGGCGATAGCCACCCGCTGTTGCTGACCACCCGATAATTGAGCCGGTTTTTTGGCGGCATGCCCATCCAACTGGAAGCGTTTCAGGATTGTCAGAGCGGTTTCAATCGCCTCAGTACGGCTATAGCCATGTGCCTGTTCCAGCGGCAGAAGAACGTTTTCAAGCGCAGTAAGGTGTGGAAACAGGTTAAATGACTGAAAGACAACTCCAATACTACGGCGGTGTTTCAGTAAGCGAGCTTCATCAAAATGTAGCAGTTCCCCATCAGTATGCACCTGACCGGAATCCGGACGCTCCAGGCCGGCTATTATTCGCAAAAGTGTCGTCTTGCCGCCCCCTGAAGGACCGATCACGACAAGAGCTTTGGCATCAGGCACATCGATGGTTATGTCATCCAGAACCCGGTGACGTCCGTAGGTTTTTGTGAGGTTAGTCAGACTAAGTTGCATAATGGTATTTTTGTTCCAGATAACGACTGAACAGCGAAATGGGGAGCGTCAGCAGCAGATAGCCCACCGCAAGCGGCAGGTAACTTTCCAGAGTGCTGAAGGTATATGAGTTCACCTCCTGGGCGTTGAGGGTGAATTCACTGACGGCGATAATCGAAAGCAGCGAGGAGTCTTTGATCAGCGAAGCGAATTGACCTGCCAATGGCGGTAAAATCCGCCGCACCACCTGAGGGAGAATAACAAAACGATACGTCTGGAAGCGGGTCAGGCCAATGGCACGTGCCGATTCCAACTGAGATTCACTGATACTTTCAATACCGGCCCTGATGATCTCGCTCAGATATGCACCGGCAAAGAGGGCAAGCGTTATAATCCCGACCGCATAACGATTACTGACGCCAAAAGCATCCGCTACAACATAGAAAAAAACCAGGATCTGCACCAGTAGTGGAGTTCCCCGTACTCCTTCAACGTACAGAATAGCCAGATAGCGCAGCAGCAACAGACGGGAGCGACGGGCACAGGCGAAAAAAACACTTATCAGCAGACTTAAGCTGAGTGCGGCAGCAGATATAACGACTGTAACCAGCCATCCCTGCATAAACTTCTGCCGGTACTGCCAGACTGCGCCCCAGTTCCATCCGTACTGTAAGCGGCTGAAGGCAAACCAGAACAGGAGCGATAACAAAAAACAGATAATGGCACACGCGACTACCCGCGAGATCAAGGAAACATCGCTGCCGTCTTCCGGTGCGAACCATGTCACCGACTTCACTGTGCTCAAAAAAAACTCCTCTGCTTAGAGAAAGAAGGGATAGCCAAGCAGCTTGAACTGCTGTTTCTGTTCTTTCAACCAGGTATCACCAAGTTTTTCAAAGCCACCTTTGGCGCGATAGCTTTTAAGGAAAGCATTAACACGCGCCTTGAGGGGGTCATTCCCTTTGCGAATGCCAACCGCCCATGATTCCTGCTGGAACGGTTTCAGCAGTGCACGGGTAGTCTGTTGGTTACGCTTCCAATTGCTATAGGTGGACATCTGATCATAGATAAACGCATCGGCCTGTCCCTGCACAACCTCCAACACGGCCGCAGCTTCCTTGTCAAGAACCAGCACCTGGGCGTGTTTAAGTTGCGTACGGGCAAAACTGTGTCCGGTCGTACCCTTTTTTACCGCGACAGTCATCCCAGGTTTATCAAGATCGACGATCACCTGTACGGGAGAGTTTTTCCTCACCAGCAGACAGAGACCGGTCTGCAGATACGGATCGGAAAAATCAATCGACTGGGCCCGCTCTGCCGTGGCGGTCATCGAGGAGATAATCAGGTCGATTTTTCCGGTCTTAAGAGAAGGGATCAGACCATCAAAGGACATGTTCTGTATCTGCACCTGCATACCCAACTCTGCACCAAGCGCTTTGGCCAAATCAACGCTCACACCGATTGGCTGTCCTTTCGTATCCGTCATCTCAAACGGAGGATACGCCAACTCCATCCCCACAGTCAGCGTACCCTTACTATCAGCGGCACAGCTGAAACCGTCAAGTACGCATACCATTACCAGTGAGCAGAGACAAACAGCGACTCCTTGAAAAAACAATCGTAACGTTTTCGTGCAATGCATAACGAAGTCCCCCTTATTGGATTATGCCCTAACCTAGCGCAAAAAAAGTTTGGATTCAACCATAGTAACCACTCGACCGGCAATATGTTTACAATATCGACCGATGGGAGCATTTTCGATAAAATATTTCGCTTCAGCACTGTCATTTTCTTGTAAAATATCGTGGTTTCATATATTTGTAGAAATTGCGTTTCTACGGCACAACTTGATGTTCCATTTTTCCCCATCAAGCATTATCCCGTTACTGGCGGCATGTTCATTTAACCCTGTGAAATGAGTGCATTCAATTGAAATTTATCCCTACGAACCACGATGTTACACAAGCCCTTTACAAACTTTCACACCCTGTCAGCGTGACCATTAACGACCAGGATGGTTCTCCTCGTGTCGTTAACGTGCCACCGTTTGTTCCGGAAAACCTTGGCGATCAAGAGTTATGTAATGAGATCGGGATTCGCTATCCCTATTTTGGCGGTTCCATGGCCAAAGGGATTAGCTCGGTTGCCATGGCGGAGGAACTTGGGAAGGCCGGAATGCTTGGCTTCTTTGGTGCTGCCGGCCTACCGTTCTCTGCAGTGGAGACCGCCGTGGATCAGCTCGCCGGTGCGCCATTTCCGTGCGGTTTCAACCTGATACACTCTCCGCACGAACCGGATATGGAAGATGCACTGGCCAGACTGTTCATCAGCAAAGGGGTCAAACTGGTTGAAGCCTCCGCTTTCCTTTCTCTGACGCTGCCGCTGGTTCGCTACCGTACTCACGGCATTCACCGCGCTACAGATGGTACAATTATAGCTCCGAACCGGATAATTGCTAAAGTATCGAGAGAGGAGCTGGCTGAAAGATTTTTCTCACCACCGCCGGAAAAGTTTTTGCGGTTACTGTGTGAAGAGGGATCTCTCTCAGCAGAACAGGCGGAACTGGCCGCTGGCATACCGATGGCACAGGAGGTCACCGCCGAGGCGGATTCCGGTGGTCATACCGATAACCGTCCGGCCATGGCACTGTTTCCGACAATCAAGTCCCTTGCCGGCCGCATGGAGCGAAAATTCGGCTACAGCGTCTCATTGCGGGTCGGACTCGCGGGAGGTATCGCCACCCCCGCCGCCGCTGCTGCCGCATTTGCCATGGGAGCCGCATACATTATGACCGGTTCGGTCAACCAGGCCTGCGTTGAATCAGGAACATCCGACACAGTTCGACGGATGCTGGCTGAAACCCGTCAGGCAGATGTGACCATGGCACCGGCTGCAGATATGTTTGAAATGGGCGTCACGGTGCAAGTGTTAAAGCGTGGCACCATGTTCCCGATGAGGGCGGCAAAACTCTATGAACTGTATCGTGCTCATGACGGGCTGGACAG
>CAIRND010000303.1 GCA_903879825.1 uncultured Geobacteraceae bacterium | reverse complement strand
TCAAAACAATGCAGAAGACCAAACAATCAAAGTGTCAAATAACCTACTGTCCGCCACGAACAGGCCAAACATAATCGTTGCCCGTCTTATAGTCGTAGCCGATGCCGCCATAGCTCATGCTGACGATCCAAGCGCTGCCGGTTTTATTGGCGTAGGTAGTAGAGGACCAATAGCCATCAGCCTGGACGAAATTGAAGCCATTAGCGTTGAACCACTCTGAAGGGCGGCTCCCTCCGCGCTTCGAAAAGGACGCAAGCTCATCTTTTGTCGGCAGCCGCCAGTCGCTGAAGCCTCCGTAGTTCAGGTTTTTTACCCAGTTCATCGCATCGTCCCACTTCATTTCTTTGCCGGCGATATTGCCGTTTTTTGCCCACATCAGGCCGCACTGCGGGTCGGTGTATATCAGGCGATCCCGCTCTGCTGCTACTTCTGCTGCTACTTCTCTCCGCTTCCGCTCCGCAACGGTAGTAAACTCGCCACCTACATATTCCATCTGGTAATTATCCGCATCGCTATTCACCCCGTCATTCAGCATCGCCACCCGCACAGGCGAGCTGCTGCCGATTTTCATGTACGCTTCGATGCGCACCAGGCCGTCCTGATACTGGCGTTTGAACTGTTTAGCCTTGTCTCTGGGGAGCGACAATGTCCCTTCCACCGAGAGCTTGACCGATGATGAAGTGCTGGTTACCGACACCGGGAATTTGCCATTTTCTGGATCATAGCCGCCGACCGTCAGTTTCAGCGATTGCGGAGAAACCGGGTACTCTTTGGCTGCTACGGCGGTGATCCGCTCGCGGAACGGGCGGATCGCCTCGTCACGCCCGGCGGTAATCCGCTGGTCGATTGCGGCAGCTTCTGTGCGATGAGCAGATACGGCCTGTTCCACCCCCATATCATACAGCTTTTTTTCGGCCCGCTCGGCGCTGCCACCAACCGACCGTGCCTCGGCCAGACGCTGCCGGTAATCATCATCAACCTTCTGCTCTCTGGCCTGATACTCCGCCCTGGTCTCAAACTCATCCCGTGGCGGTATAACCGCTTTAGTCACTGAAACGGTCGGCAGACTCTTCAGCTCCAGCAGCCGCTTGTCGTAACCAGTCTTGAGTCGCGCCTGTTTTTCAACCAGGCGGCGGACGGCCCCATTTTTCAGGCGGGCCAGATCGGCATCAAATTCGCTGTTGATCGCGGCTATCTGCTCGTCGGCCTTTCTGATTAGCTCTACTGCCGCCTCGATGCTTAAGGCGGCCGATGCCGCTTCCAGCGCCTTTTTACGCTTTGCCTCACCCTGAAGGCGCAGCTCGGCGCTCTGCCGCTCTAACTCGCCCTTATCCCGCAGCAGTTTCTGATCAAGCAGTGTAAGCTCGGTAGCGCGGTGCGACTCCGCTTCCTGCAGTTTTGCCTGTTGAAGACGGGCATCTTCCCGAATCCGTTGCCGTTCCGCGTCCAGCTGTTTCAATTCGGCAGCTTCCCGTTCGGCGCGGCGCAACTGCTCATCGTTCTCTTTCTGTTTGGCCTCTTCCTGTTTCAGCAGCCCCTGTTTGCGTTTAAACGCCAGTTCGGCCGTCTGGCGCTTACTGTCGTCCCCCGCCTTGAGGGCGGCGGCAATAATGACCTCATCATCGGCCATCTGTTTTTTGTACTTTTCTGTATTCTGCCGTATCCGCTCATTCTCCTGATTGACCCGATCTATCTTGGCCTGCTGCTCGGCCAGCTTGTAATCGTTGGAGGGAATGAATACATAATCACCGTTACCGGAGATCGTGCTAAAAGCAGGGGTTTGGGTTTTTCCTCGCCCTTTTGAATCGAAGTACACCCGTTCCTTGAGAATCACTTGAATCTCGTTGGCAGTGATGAAATCGCCAGCGGCCTCCAGTGCTTCAATCAACCTTCCGGTAAAAACTGAGTGCCCCTTGGGACCTCCATCCAAAACTTCTTCGTCTTTGCCACCGGCAGTAAGCACCTGACGAACATTCTCTTTGGTGATCTCTTTCAGGTAGGAAAGGTCACGGCGGCTCTTCTTATCAATGGCACGGGTGGAAGCCATCAAGCCTCCGTAACAGGTGTCCATAACGTAGAAAACATGCTTGGCGGGAAGTTTGGTGGAGATGGTGTCGCGCAGTTCAGTCATGGTCAGGTTTTTACGAATCTTGCCGACTTCACCATCGTACGGAATCAGGTAGCCGATCTCCTTCCCCTGTGCCCCCTGCTCCTGGTCACCATGCCCGGCCCAGAAGAGAAACAGCGAATCTTTATCACCCATCTGGGCAGGCAACTCTTCTGTGAGAACTTCGAGAATGCGGTCTTTGGTGGCTTCCTGGTTGTACAGGGGGATGATTTTTTCAAAGCGGAAGTTTTTACTGAGCACATCCTCAACTCCCTTGGCATCCTTTACGGCATATTTCAGTTGCCGGTCAGGCGGCAGGTTTTTGTAGGTGTCAATTCCGATGACCACGGCGTAACTTTTGTTGTAGAGATTCACCTCTTCGCTCTGCCCGGTTGCCGAATCTTTGGCTACAACGGTGAGACCGCGAGTTTCAGCAGCATCTGCGCTGCGCACACCGCACACCGCGTGGTTTGCGACGACCAGTACAAGCAGCAGCAAAAATAGCGATATCAATGGTTTCACGGCAAGACCCCGGACAAGATTAGATTTGATCAGGAAAGGCTTTGGAGGGTCACTCATTAAAAGGCCGCTGTCAACGGCAAAAACGTTCCCTATGCAAGAAAACACCTGAATCGTTCTCAGCGTTGTCAGTTAGATAATTGGGATCCAAAATCGGGCCTAAAGGAGAAGGTCCCTTCTCCCTGAGGGAGAAGGTGCCCGACAGGGCGGATGAGGGGGGCTTTTGACGTTAAACCAGAAGTATAAACAGGGGATGAAGAGGCGACTCTTCATCCCCCGTTTTTTAACAAAGAGTCAAATCTTGTCCCCCTTCAGATCGCAGGCAAACAGTTTGCCCGCACCGCGCGAGGCGCAGAAATCACCACACATGGTGCAGGTGTTTTCGTCCTCTGGAGTACGGCTGGCGCGGATGGCACGGGCATCTTCCGGGTAGAGCGCCAGCTGAAACTGCTTCTCCCAGTCAAGATCGCGGCGGGCCTTGGACATCTCCTTGTCGCGACGGCGTCCCTTCTCGGGGTATTTGTTCATGTCGCCGATATAGGCTGCAATTTTAGCCGCTTTGACGCCCATGCGTACGTCTTCCTCATTGGGCAGCGCCAGATGCTCGGCCGGCGTTATGTAGCAGATCAGGTCTGCACCGAAGCGACTCGACTGGGCCGCGCCGATGGCAGCAGTGATATGATCAAAACCGGGTGCAACGTCGGTGGCAATCGGGCCGAGCATGTAATACGGGGCTCCGCCGCTCATCCGCTTCTGCAGCTGAATATTTCCCTCAATTTCGTCCAGCGGCACGTGTCCCGGCCCTTCCACCAGTATCTGGCACCCCATGTCGCGGCCGATCTCAGCCAGTTCACAGTTAAAGATCAGTTCCTGGATCTGGGCACGGTCCGATGAATCGTGAATAGCCCCAGCTCTGAGGCCGTTACCGAGCGAAAGTACCGTGTCATATCTCTTGAGAATTTCGACCACGCGATCAAACTTTTCGTAGAGCGGATTTTCGCGGTTATTAGCAATCATCCAGGCCACCATCGATACGCCACCCTTGCTGACCAGACCACCATAGCGGTATCCCTGCTTACGTAACCGCTCTATGGTACAGAGATTGATGCCGCAGTGTACCGCCATGAAGGCCATGCCGTCGGCGCACTGTTGCTCGATAATATCGAAGAGCATTTCGTCGTCCAGCTTATTTGGATCACCATACTTGCGCGCCGCTTCGCAGAAAGCTTGATAAAGTGGCACGTTGCCGACCGGCAGATCAACAGCGGCGATTACTTCGCGCCGAACGCGATCAAGGTCGCCCCCGACAGAGAGCTCCATCAAGGTATCGGCGCCCGATTCCTGTGCCGCCAGCGCCTTCCTGATCTCAGCTTCGTAGTCGATGATATCAGATGAGGTGCCGATGGAGGCGTTGACTTTGGTGGAAAGTCCCTTGCCGATGCCGGCAATACGCGACGGTTTGCGGTTGTGGTTCCACGGGATGACGATCTTTCCTTCGGCCACCATCTGGCGGATATATTCAGCTTCCAGCTGTTCGTTACCAGCAACGGTCTGCATCTGCGGGGTGATGATGCCCTGGCGGGCGAATTCAATCTGGGTTTGCATTGGTTACAGTCCTTTATCCTAAATCCGGCAGTCCATTGCCACAAAAAGGCACAAAATTCACAAAACGTTAGAATGTTACAGTGAGTTACTATTTATC
>CAIRND010000302.1 GCA_903879825.1 uncultured Geobacteraceae bacterium | reverse complement strand
CGCCATAGCTTTGCCGGGAGCGTAGAAAGCCACCTCCGGGAAAACACAGCCGCCGATAGACCCATTAGTAATGTCCTGCGCGGGGAAATAATCAGCTGTAAGGCTGGACTAATGCTTGTTTTGAGTTATCTTTGTACTGAGAGTGATGAATAATCGCATTTCCGGAGGATCGCATGCAAAAAGCACTTTTTGATTTAGTATTCAGCTTCGCTCCATTCATATTTATCGCATTCGTCTGGCTTGTGAGCTGCCTGAAGGTGGTAAACGAGTATGAACGACTGGTGGTGTTCACACTGGGCAAGGTAAACAAGGATCCCAAAGGCCCCGGACTCGTCTTTGTCTTCCGCCCATTTCAAACGTCTGTGCGGATCAGTCTGCGCACCGTGGTGCTGGATGTGCCGAGTCAAGATATCATTACCCGTGACAACGTGAGTCTGAAGGTCAGTGCAGTCGTCTACTTCAAAGTATTAGACGCCAAACAGGCCATCCTCGGCGTAGAAAATTATCATTATGCCACCAGCCAAATTGCACAAACCACGCTGCGATCTATTCTCGGAGAAGTTACACTTGATGAACTGCTTGCGGATCGAGAAAAATTAAGCTTGAGGTTGCGGGAAATCATTGATTCCTCCACCGAACCATGGGGCATCCAGGTATCCGCCGTCGAACTTAAAAGTGTTGACCTTCCAGAACAGATTCAGCGAGCTATGGGTAAACAGGCCGAAGCTGAACGAGAAAAACGAGCAAAGGTGATTGCAGCAGAAGGAGAACTTCTCGCCAGCCAGCAGCTGTTGGAAGCCGCCAACACCCTCAGTCAGAACCCTGCCGCTATGCAGATGCGCTACCTGCAGACCCTCACCGAGATAGCAGTGGAGAAGAACAGCACAATCGTGTTCCCGCTGCCTATTGAGCTGATGAAAGTATTTGAAAGACTGGGGGAAAAGAGTTGAATCGTAGATTTTCTCAATCAGCTTCACCCGGTTGGCGCGAATGTAATGCTGTAGGCCAAATGTATCAATTCCACGTGTCGGCGCAATTGCTTTGAGCGAAGTGCTGATTAAAACAGTTTCTGAAATGTGCCTATAACGGATCGTTATAATCGGTGCTTATTTGCTCTGACGCGCATTGAACTCCAGCAAACGTTGTTCCCGTGCCTGCCGTTCTTCAGCAAAAAACTTATTGTGAATGCTCATTATCAGCAAGCTTTCCTTTATTTCCTGACTGGTTAATATGTTTTTGGTGACGAAATAATGTCCGACCGGTTTTTGCATAAAGAGCTGATGCCGCAACAACACCTTGACCTGTGATTCCTTTAGTAGTCCCATGCTGACCGCTCGCTCGCCAAACTGACCGCCACGGGCCACATCCTTCAGCACAATTTCAATAAACGATTTGTGTATCCATTTCCACTGCACAGCAAGTTCACCGATTGGTGGCCGCATATTGCGCTGCCAGACCAGTGCCTCGATCAACTGCTCATAAGATATCATCCCCCTGTAGTAAAGAAATAAGCCGGTTTTCAACGCAATCGCCGGTATCAATCCATCGTAGTAGCGATGGCTTTGTTCTTTTGGCTTTTTGTAGAGGGATTCACGTTCGCGGTAGATTCGTGTTGCAGAAGGTCTATAGGTGTGCGTCTTTGGCGCCCATTGCGGCGTTTTATGCTTGCTAATCTGTTCGTTGAAATGTTCGGCTGAAACGTGCGCCGAGTCCCGCGCCAACAGGAAGTCGTTTAGCAGGTTATACGCTTCGGTAACCTTTCGGAAGTTTGCGTTGAGCAACTCGTTATGGAGAGCATGGTTCAAATCCGGATGGGTAGCTTTCACGGCTGCTCTATGGACCGTTTTAAGCTCTACCGTTGAAAACGCCTGGATCGCCTGGGCGACGTTGCTGCACTTACCAAAAAGCAGGCTGTGCGCGTCGAACAAAAGCGATTTAGAAAAATGAAACTTTTTATTCATGTTCCTCTGCCATATGTGGGTCTGTATGAATAGAATAGTTAATGAAGGTTGGACTTTATTACAGCGCCAGCAACACTTCAAGCAAAAATAGTCATCGTTTCAAGTAACATATTGCCGTTATTGTTGTCGTGTGCCGGTCAGTGCACTTCCACCAGACTGCGCCGTTCAACAATCATTGTCATAGCAATCGGCAGGAGCGATCAGGTGTGGGGCAAATAAAAAAATTGAGTGCTCCTTGCGAGAACTTTGTTTCAAAAGTGGTTGACGTCCCCCGGTAAACATATTTACGAGCGTTGCGTAAAGTTGGCTTCGCGGTGGATATGGCTGGATGGCAGCCAT
>CAIRND010000301.1 GCA_903879825.1 uncultured Geobacteraceae bacterium | reverse complement strand
TACCAGTGCATTGGTGGACATGATTACCCTCCGGGTTTATTTTTGATGGTTTTTGTCCAGACTTGCATTAAACGTGGTGACCAGATTCATTTCTTCCAGCAACTCGAACAGGTTGTTATCACCGATTCTCATTTTTAACCTTATTTTGCGCTCACTAATAAGCTGAATCAGAGCGCCGATAACGGAAGACGGCATTGAAAAAGAGTCTGGAATGGACAACTGCAACTCTGTTTCACCGTTGGTAACCATCTTAGTTACCGCTTCTCGAATAGCGACATAATCTTCAATTGACTTGATATTTCCATAAATGATCAGTTCCTGTGTACCTTTTTTTTCAATCCGCATAGTGGCACCTCAATATAGGTATTTCAGCAGGCAGAGACTGTTACCACGCTGATTGTAAAACATCGCATCGGCATACTTACGGATCAGGCACATACCACGTCCGCATGGACTGGAATTCGAGGTAGATGTCAGGACGTACTCCAGAAAGTTAAATCCTTTGCCGCTATCAGTAACCGTTAAAACCAGTAGTGTCCGATCGGCTGAAACAGTTTTGCTGGATATATCAACAGTAAATCCGGATGAATCATCAGACACAGCGGCAGCGAGAAAGGCCTCGTAACCACCATCATTCATAAGCTGAACCTTGTCAGCAGTATCCAACCCGAGACAACCATGTTCATACGCATTCATAACTGTTTCTGTGGCTGCGGTAATAATTTCGGTCAAACAGGTTTCTGACAGTTCCCCATTGAGTGTGTGACAGCGGCTTTCAATCCAAGTCAACGCCCTTTTTGCAGCATTAATCCCCTCTGTCACACTAAAAAACTCCGAATATGACGACCCGGCATCAATCCGGTTGATACGAATAAACGTGGTGTCGTCGTTCCGTCCCAAAACCCTGCCATCAAAAAGTTGCTCCAACTCCCAGCCGAAATACGTCGCGCTAAAATCATCCGGCAGATTGATACGATACGGCCTACCATCCGTTGTTTCCGCATCCGTAAGACCGTCAGTGCACAGCAGCAGGCTATCTATGCCCGCTAAATCAAGTTGTTGGCTCTCATATTCATTCAGAAAAAGTGAAATCGGCGGATTAAGACCCCTGATTTTGGTAACACGGCCGTCTGTGTGGCGTACCAAAAGCGGCGGCAGAGCAAACAAGGCAGCGTCAACCTGACTGGTGTCACTATGGAAATTTAGAAAACCGCACGACAGCACTTCGTTTTTCAACAGCACCGTGTGAGAGAAACTGAGAAACAACTTCACCAGGCGACCAAAATCATAGCGTTGTTCATGTTCATAAAGATCAAAAAGAAAATTAAGGCACGCGGTAGAACACATTGAGGTCATTGAGGCCGACAGTCCCGACCCCATCGCATCAATAACAAAAACGAGAACGTCACCGTTTGCAAGGCGGCGCACCATGAAGCCGTCACCGCACATGATATCCAGCGGCCGGTGAGAAATATCCATAAACCAGCGACTGCCTGCCGAATCGCTCACCATGCTGCTCCACTGCATATCATTGCGAAGCAGGTGTTTTTCTTTATTGTGCGCCATCTCCTGCTGCTGTGAGTGGTAACGTTTTTCGTATCTGAGCAGTTCCACTTCCTGGCGACGATTCTGCTCGAATATTTTTGTGGAGACGATTTCCTGTGCCACTGAGCGAAAAACATCGCGCAGAGTGCGAAAATTTATCGGCTTGGAAATAAATTTGGATACGCCGAGATTAATCGCCTGACTCAGCACCTCATCATCAATACTTGAGGTGACAAGAACCACAGGAATGCGACTGCCTGACTCTCTCAACAGACGCACCATTTCCAGGCCGTCCATCTCCGGCATCAGATAATCGGTCATAATCAGGTCAGGCTTTTCAGAAAGGGCCATATCCAGCCCCTCCCGTCCGTTGACAGCAACCATAAAGCGCTTGAAGAACCGGGAAAATCTGAGCTCTGTTATTGACCGGGTAACAATTTCATCTTCTACATACAGCAGGGTCAATTCTGCCGCATACTCCAGAATATCACTGGGAATCGCCTCTTTCATTGCTACACCTTAAATTTACTGAGTTCAGTCTGCAGAGTGCCTGATTTCTCTGCCAGCAGATGTGCGACCTCACGGGTGTCATCGCCCGCATAGCGAATCTGCTGGGAAAGCTCGTACATCTCCTGAATTATTTTGATGAGTTCTTTGGTTCGCATGGCGATCGCCGTACTCTTTTTTACCAGGGTGAGTGACGAGTGGACAGTGCTTGACAATTTGTCGTTGGTGGACTCGGCGTTAACAATCAGCGCTTGTGACTCTTTCGATATTTCTGAAATATCATCGGACACCCGGCCAACGTCAGTGTGAATTTCGGTAATCGTGGTGGTGATTGTTTTAGTGATGGCACCAATTTCCACCAATGAGTGTTGAGTCCGTTGTGCCAGCTTTCGCACCTCATCGGCAACCACCGCAAAACCGCGCCCCTGCTCCCCGGCACGAGCGGCTTCGATGGAAGCATTCAAGGCCAGCAGGTTGGTCTGATCGGCGATATCGGAGATAATTCCCAACACAGAACGGATTTTATCGGCTTCGTCATTAAGGTTACTCATGCGCTGGGCCAGATGCGTCTGAGCGCCCTTGTCACGAAGGATACGATTGTTCAGAGAACCCAAATCCTGAATGAATTTTTTAAGCGTCCCGGAGGTTTCCTGCAGTACCTCGGTGGAGGTAACGGCCAATTCTTCCGTAATGTCCAGGTCTTGTCCAACTTCGGTCACCAGTTGCTCGGATTTAGACACAAGATCGAACTGCTGCTGGATATTGCGGGCCAGATTTTCTGCCGTTGCGGAAAGCTCTTCGCTGGCCGTGGCCATTTCCTGTGAACTTTCCGTCGCCGTGCGGACAACATGCTGAGTCGTATCTAGAAAGTTATTTATCGAACCGCTGGCACTGGCAATTTCATCACGCCCATCGACCAGAACCCGCCGGGTCAGATCTCCGTTGGCAAGGTGCTCGGAGGCACCGGTAATGCTGTGCACCGAGCCGGTGATGCCGCGAATAATTAACTGGGCAAAGATCAACGTCATTGCCACGGCACAGATAGTTACGACCATCAGTATGATCATCACTGTACGGGTTGAGGACATCACCCCCCTGGCCTTTTCAAGCAGATCTTTGGCCAGTTGATTCTCAACCTCCTTAAGCAGGTTAATACGCTTGGTAGACACGTCAAACCAGTGCGGCGCCTCAATCCCCCCCAGACTTGCTTCGTTCCCTTTTTCCATAGCAATAGCTCTCAATCTGACGACCTCTTCTATAGGAGCGCCCGTGAGCTTATTGGCAAAAAGTTTTTTCTGTGACTCGTTGGCATAAAATTGAAATAATCCCAGATAGGTTTCCTGTTTGGCAACTATCGTCACGAAGCGATTAAAAAAGCCGGGAGCAAAATTGTCTCTGGCAAAGGTATTGGAAAGCGTCGCTCGCTCGATGCCCGCCATCTCCTTCGCCTGCAGCAGGTACGAATAGCAGCTCGTTAGGGTGCCTATTTCGGAGTTTCTACAGGAAAGAGACAGATCCGCGGGAATCTTGAGCAGAAACCCGATGGTTTCGGTATAATATTTAATAGCCTCTGCTGCCTCAATGGACAATCCGGTCACGCCGGAGCGTATGCTGCTTATTTTATCCAGATTGCCCGTTGCGCTCCCAACCAGAGTGCCGAAGGCAGCGCTTGAATGTGTGCTATTGAATTTACTGAGAGCAGTTTTGAGTTTACTTATCTGGGTATCACACACGGTACGCTGTTCCGGCAGTTCAGAAACAAACTTGGTTCCCTTGCTGCCCAGAAAACCGACCGACATGCCACGTTCTTTCTGAAGTTCATGGACCATATCGCCAAACTGAGTGGTAAGATTGGTCTGCTCTGCAACGGCCTGCAGTTCACGATACTCGCCAACCTTTGTCAATGACGACGTAACGGCAAAATAGAGCAGCAGCACTGTCGGAAGGGTAACCAGCAGCAATAACTTTGTGCGGATGCTCAGATTTTTCAGCATGGCAATTCTCCTCGGCATTTTTATCCGTTATATTCTATCCATTTACAGCTTAAAACGACGCACCAAATCCTGCAGGTCTACAGACAGTTGTGACATCCGGGAAGAAGACTGAGACATCTCCTGTGAACTCTGTGCGCTCGCCTGAACGGTGTTGGAAATATTGTGAATGTTGTTTGTTATCTCCCGAGTAGTAGCGGTCTGTTCCTCGGCTGCAGTGGCGATCTGGTTGACCTGGCCAGTCACCTCGTTGATCTGTTCCAAAATCATTTCCAGCGCCTGGCCCGACCGCGATGCCCCGGTGGTTCCCTGTTCAACCTCATGTACCCCTTCTTCCATCGCTTTTACCGCCAGCCTGGTTTCGTTCTGAATACTCTTGATCATTTCACCGATTTCACGAGTCGCACGGGTGGTCCGCTCGGCAAGCGCCCTGACCTCATCGGCCACCACGGCAAAACCGCGCCCTTGTTCACCGGCTCTGGCCGCTTCAATAGCAGCGTTCAATGCCAGCAGGTTGGTCTGATCGGCAATATCTTCAATGGTGCCGACAATCTGCCCGATCTGCTCGGAACGAACACCAAGCTGTTCTACCGCGCCGGCCGAACTGCGCACCTTGGAAGCGATACGGCTCATTCCTTCAACGGTTTCCCGCACGATGGCAGCACCGTTCTGGGCAGTAGCGCTGGCGCTGTTTGAGCAGTCGGCCGCCTGATGGCAGTTGTTGGCAATATCAGAACTGGTGGCCGCCATC
>CAIRND010000300.1 GCA_903879825.1 uncultured Geobacteraceae bacterium | reverse complement strand
GCACGATGTGCCGTCGCCAAGCAGCAACTGATGATCAATGCTGTAAGATGAACTGGATTCAATCGCTTGATTAGTGGCCTGCTCCACCCGCATACGATCAACCGGATGAACTGAACTCATAAACGCCTGGAAAGACGAATCAAAGCCCAGTGGATCAAAATGAAATATCTTTTTCACCTCATCAGAAAACCACATGGTGTCCGATTGCAACTCCCACTCCCAGGATCCCATACTGGCAAGGCGCTGGGCATGAGCAAGCCGCTTTTCGTTCTTTTTAAGATGGGCAAATGCCTTTGTTGCCTGCATGAGAAAGCTGATTCGGTAGCCGATTAATGACCAGGGAATCGGCTTGGTAATGAAATCAGTGACACCCAGGTCATAGGCCCGCTGAATTGAAATCATGTCGTTACTGCCGGTCATCATCATAATGGGAATTTCAGAAATGCCGGTCGTTTCTCTCATGCGTGTACAGACCTCAAAGCCGTCAATACCCGGCATCATGACATCCAGCAGAAGCAAGTCCGGTTGTACCTTTTCAAGGAGCCGTAATGCCTGTTCGCCGCTCTCGGCCTCGTCAAAGCTCATTCCGAGTGAATCCAATACCGAGCTCATCATAAAGCGAACCGACGGATCATCATCAACGATCATAACGTGATTGGCGATGTTGGTTGTGTAGTCCATGGTACGTTACCTCCTCACTGATACGCCTCAAGCTGTGTCCGTGCCTCATAGTAACCTTCTTCTATGGTGGTGATCAGAGTCGCATCGGCAGGCACCAGTCCCTCCCGGCACATAAACTCCAGTTCTTTGCACCGCTCTGCCAGCCAGAGCGCGCCCAGATTAGCGCTACTGGATTTGAGGCGGTGACTTGCTCCCGTGATGGCAGCAGTATCCCCTGCTGAATATCCTCTGCGTATTACATCAAGCTGGCAGGCGGCATCCTCAAAATAGTGGCCGATAACCTTCTTCAAAAGATCAGGCTTCTCCGGTTGCTGCAGTGAACGAATCGCATCGAGATACACGGCATCAATTCTTCCGTGGCAGAGAGCGACTGTTTCAGTTATCGGGGGTGATAGATGCTCTTCGTCCGTTTCCTGAATCGGCACAACATCTGAGCAACTGACTTCCGAAGCAGCAGGTGGAAGCCACCGGGATAACATGTTCCCTAGGCCGTCGATGCTGAACGGTTTTGTCAGATAATCATCCATGCCGGCATCGAGGCACACCTGTCGTTCGCTCCCTAATACGTGGGCCGTGACGGCAATAATGGTAAGCCGTGTGCGGAGTGTGTCGTCAGCGTCTGTGCTGCATTCCAATCCTTCTGTCACGCGAATTTGCCTTGTTGCCTCATAGCCATCCATCACCGGCATCTGGCAATCCATTAACACTAAGTCATACCTCTTCTTGCTGATGGCATCCAGAGCCTCCCGGCCATTACAGGCGATATCAGCCTT
Organism: uncultured Geobacteraceae bacterium; assembly: GCA_903879825.1. Taxonomy (GTDB): domain Bacteria; phylum Desulfobacterota; class Desulfuromonadia; order Geobacterales; family Pseudopelobacteraceae; genus JACRCG01. Next base: position 884 of record CAIRND010000300.1, on the reverse strand, counting down.
ACAGCCGAGAGCGTGGAGCATTCCCATTCCTACTTCAATGTTAACCGGTGCATCTTCCACCAGCAGGATCTGTGCAGCAAAATGGTATCTGCTGCGCTCGCCCACCTGATGCGATGCTGTCGTGATTGCCGGCGTACAGGCATACTTCAGTTTTGCCGTAAAGTAGAAGGAACTCCCCATGTTAAGGGTGCTTTCAACAAATAGTTTTCCTCCCATAATATGACAGAGCTGTTGTGCAATGGTAAGTCCGAGACCGGTTCCGCCGAAGCGGCGCGTCATTGAATCATCGGCCTGCGAGAACCTGTTGAAGATATGTTCCAGAGAGCCCGGGCTGATGCCTATCCCCGTATCTATAATTAAAAACTGAAGTTCCAGTATGTCATCATATTTTTCAAGGAGGCTCACCGACAAAAATACCTGACCATGTTCAGTAAACTTGACGGCATTACCTATGAGATTAACAAGTATCTGCCGCAGTCGGGAGGCATCCCCTTTAATAAATTGCGGTATGTCAGGGTTAATACTGTAATTCAGATCCAGTCCCTTTTGCGCAGCCTGGTCGCTAAAAAGTGCAACTGCATCCGCGATGGTTTCATGGAGGTCAAAAGTATTGTTTTCCAGGCTGAGTTGACCGGCTTCAATTTTTGAAAAATCAAGAATATCGTTTATGATTTTAAGCAATGATTCTCCTGATGATTTCACCAAATGCAACTGACGGCGTTGCTGCTCATCCAGTCGGGAACAGAGCATTAGTTCCGTTATGCCGAGCACGCCGTTCATCGGGGTGCGGATCTCATGGCTCATATTGGCCAGGAATTGAGACTTGGCATTGTTGGCCTGTTCGGCCTCTTCTTTGGCTTTCTGCAGTGAGATGTTATTTTCAG
>CAIRND010000299.1 GCA_903879825.1 uncultured Geobacteraceae bacterium | reverse complement strand
ATAGTCGCCGGTGCCCTGCAGGATCATAAACGGGCTATTATCATGGGAACGCAGAGTTTTGGCAAAGGCTCGGTTCAGTCAATATTCCCCATGAAAGGTAATGCTGCCCTTAAACTTACGACGGCGCGTTATTATACCCCGAGTGGGCGTTCAATTCAGGCGAAAGGAATTGTACCTGATGTAGAGGTGCCTAATATTATTCCGCTTCCCCCCAAAGAGAAGGCAATGACGCTTAAGGAAAAAGATCTGGAAAAAAGTCTAGCTTCAGATGGTAAACAGGATGCTCCGCAACCAAAAGCGGCGGTGTTGCCTCATGGTGGTGCTGCTAAAGATGCTGATGTTCAAAAGGATTATCAGCTGAAAAGAGCGCTTGAATTGTTGCAGTCACTGAATATGCTGAAGGAAAAAGGATTTTAGACGTTTTCTGAGATCCCGCGGGCTCACGCGAGTCCGCGGTTTCTGAACAATCTCATCAATAAAACTCCCAGGACTGACAGGCAGAGTCCAACACAAAAGAGCAGGTAACCCAAAGAGCGCCCTTCACCCCAGCCAAACAGATCCTTGTTTTTCATGAAATAAATCAGGGCGAGGCCGCCGAATGTACCAATACCACCGATGATATATAACGCAAATGCGATTAACGCTAATCCGATTCCTTGCTTTTTAGCCATCTTGTTACCCCTCTCAGTCATTCAATAGTTCCTGCAGTTTTGCTCCGATATCGTACTCCCGCATCATAGACTCGCCGATCAAAAATGCCTTGGCACCATCTGCCTGTAACCGTACGATGTCGGCACGACTGTTAATACCACTTTCAGCCACAAGAAGTCGCTCAGGCGGCATCATGAGGGCCAGACGTCCGGTGGTGGTGAGATCTGTTACAAACGTTCTTAAGTTGCGGTTGTTGACACCAATCAGAGTGCAGTCTGTCTGAAGTGCCTTCTCCATTTCCGCTTCATCATGAACTTCCAACAGCACATCCAAATGAATCTCGCGAGCTACGGCATGGAAATCACGCAACTGATTCGTTTCAAGCATGGCGGCAATCAGCAGGATAGCATCAGCACCTGCAGCACGAGCTTCATAGATTTGATAGGGATCACAGATAAAATCTTTACGTAACAGCGGCAATGACACCGCTTCGCGAATCAGTGCCAGATAGCGCAGATGACCGAGGAAAAATTTTTCGTCAGTCAGTACCGATAAGCAGGTGGCACCATTGTTTTGGTAGATTTCAGCAATCTCCAGCGGATCAAAATCCTCACGAATGATGCCCCTGCTTGGGGAACCTTTTTTGACCTCAGCGATAATTGCGGTCCAGTCTGATGCCACCGCATCGCGCAGATGGCGCTCAAAACCGCGAGGCACGTCCTCCAGATCGCTGATGCGGGCCTTTAGTTCACTGACTGATGCTGCCAACCTGGCGGTAGCAACCTCTTCAATTTTATGCGAAACAATTTTCTTCAGGATGTCGGGTGTGTGTGCTGACATGTGGATATCGATCTCCTGCGTTAGTTTTTGTTCGTCAATTCAGCCAGTTTCTCAAGCTGCTGTAAAGCCCGGCCTGAATCTATCGCTTCAGCCGCCATTAATATTCCCTCTGCCGGCGTGGGTACCTTGCCGGCGGCAACTAAAGCATACGCCGCATTTAGAAGGACAATATCTCTTCGATGGCCCGGTTCGCCAGCCAGTACCGCCTTGACAATAACGGCATTGACAGTGGCATCGCCACCTTTGAGCGCTGCCATAGAGCAACGGGTAAGCCCCAGCTGTTCCGGGGTAACCGTTGTCAGTGTCACACCTGTAGGGGTGACTTCGGCCACCAGCGTTTCACCGGTCAATGTCATCTCATCCATACCGTCAGAACCGTGAACCACAAAACCGTGGCGGCATCCTAATTTTTGCAGTACGCCGGCAAGTGTTTCCACTAGGTCGGCGCGGTACACTCCCATAACCTGGCAATCAGCTCCGGCAGGGTTGGTCAGCGGTCCAAGGATGTTAAAGATGGTACGAATGCCTATTTCGCGGCGTGGGCCTATGGCGTGCTTCATGGCGCCGTGAAGGGCAGGGGCGAATAGAAAGCCGATCCCGATGTGATCAATACAATTTTCCACGATCTCGGGCGTTACATCAAGGTTGATGCCAAGCTTCTCAAGGACATCTGCGCTGCCACAGGCTGAAGATACCGAGCGATTACCATGCTTGGCTACTTTGACACCGCAGGCCGAAACGACGAAGGAGACGGTTGTTGAGACGTTAAAGGTGTTGGTGCCGTCGCCTCCGGTTCCAACCACGTCCAGGATTGTTTCCCGGTCGATATTAATATCATCACGGTCTATCCCCAAAACGCCTTTACCAACGCGAATCGGAGTAGCCCGTTCGCGCATGACGCGGGCAGCGCCGGTGATTTCTTCAACCGTTTCGCCTTTCATACGAAGGGCGGTGATAAAGGCGCCGATCTGCGCAGGGGTACATTCTCCCGACATGATCTGATTCATTACCTCAATCATCTCACCTTCCGACAAATTTTCTCGTTCGACTACTTTGGCGATGGCTTTTTTTATCATGATAGTACCTCCATACGTGAAAAGGGGATGTTGCCATCCCCTCATGGTTGTTATTTAGAAGTCCGACAAGCTCCCCGACAAGGGGAGTTACACCCCTTCTTTTATTTTTCTGATGGCTTCCCGGATCATAGCCTCGGCCAGGTCAGGAACCACTTCCCACACAATTCGCTCGATTACTTCTTTTGATGCACTTGTGATAGCAGCCCGTAATTGATCCTCCGTCAGAGTTACAGTGGGAAGAATCGTTTCGGGAACGGCAACTTCCTCCATCGGCTCTGGTTCTGGCACTACCACTGGTTCTGGCTCTGCGAAAGGTGGTTCCTCTTTCGTCAGTGCCGTAGGAAGTGCGATGTCATCATCAAAAACAATATCTCCAAAAGAGGCTTCATTTCTCAGTACAGTTTGTTCTGTAAAAATTGACTGCGGGGCATCAGCTATGATTTCCTCTTCAAATTCAAAGGTGTTCTCTTCTACAGGAATCCATTGAGAGCCGGTTTGATGAGGAGATGGTGCTGCTGTGACGAACATCTGCCCCGGTGGTTCCTCATTTTCTTCAGTAATGATAGAAAAAACATCTGGTTCGAACGTGGCTGAAAAGGGAGTTACATCCACTGGCGTTTCAGCAATTTTAACGGGAACATCAACTTCTGTGGTAAAGGCACCCCATATATCGGCCGGTGCTGCGGGTTGGGATATTTCTGGCTGTGGTGCAAAAACAGGAGTTGGGATATTGAACACAGGTGAACTTGACTCAGGTGTCTGCTCTCGCAGCGGTTCAGAAACCGCCTGTGGTCGCATTGCTTGTGCTGTTAAAGCTCTTGATCTTCCCAGTTCCAGAAGTTCTTTTACCTTGGTAATGATCTGTTGCGATTCAAACGGTTTGGCAATGAAATCATCCGCTCCGCATTTTTTTGCTTTCTCCTCATCAAATGGCTCAAAAGAACCGGTAAGTATCAAAATGGGTTTAACAGCCAGTGACGGTGTCGAACGTATTAATTCAGTAACCTCGTAACCGGTCATTCCAGGCATCAGGGCATCAATCAATAAAATATCCGGATCAATTTCACGAGCTTTTTCAACAGCAGATTTGCCGTTGTCAACGACCGTTAAGGAGTATTCGTCCCCACCAAAAATGATGCCGATTACTTTTTGAATGGTGATACTGTCGTCAGCGACCAGCACTTTAATGCTCATTCATTCCTCCCTTGCTGAGTTGACACGCAACAATCATTTATGCAAAAAACAACTATCACAGGCACAATATCGTGTCAAGGTATTAGCGTTTCAAGGTATTTTCATGCCATTGATGATTTCAGCGGCTATTCGAGGGGTTGAAAATATGGAAACGGCCAAGCTTGATATATCACTTCGTAGGTGGCTAAACTGTCGTACATGTGTGTAATCAAGGCGTACTGTCAAAAGAATTACATATAAATCCTGCTCAGGGTCAATCCAGATTGACGAACCGCTATAACCGGTGTGGCCGAAAGACATGTCTGAAAAACTGGTGCCTCGCGGCGATGAAAAGGGCGAATTAATATCCCATCCCAGGCCCCTGATGACTCTGCCATTGTTGGAAAAATAGGGTGAGGTCATCTGCGCGATGACGCGCTCCTTAAAAACTTGCGTCCCGTTATAATTACCACGGTTAAGAATCATCGTTGCGAATCTGCTTAAATCGCTGGCGGTAGTAAATAAACCGGCGTGTCCTGCAACTCCGCCCAAGTTACGGGCATTCATATCTTGAACCACTCCGGACTTGAGAACTTTATTTGCGCCCGCCGTTGGTGCGATGGCGGTAAACCCTGACTGAGGAAGAAAGGCTGTTTCTGCCATACCAAGCGGGGCATAAATATTTTCGGCACAAAACCGGTCTAAAGATGATTGGCTTGCGCGTTTTACCAGTTCCCCCAGCAGTATGAAATTGATGTCTGCATATCGAAAACGATTGCCCGGCAGTGCGCCGTTGTTTTGGATAATAGCCTTTTCCATCAGGCTTTTCAGTGGATCATCGGCTGCAATATCAACATCATCCATTCCGGATGTATGAGTTAATAAATTGAGAATCGTAATTTCGTCTCGATCAGTACCTTCAAATTCCGGGAACCAGCGGGTCAACGGATCAAGTAAATTGATTTTTCCCTGTTCGAGCAGTTTCATTATGGCGGGCGCTGTTGCAATTACTTTGGTGAGTGAAGCGGTATCAAACAGAGTCCGGTCTGAAAGCAATTGCACACCAGCGTCTGGATACAGGCTGCCTTGTGACGT
>CAIRND010000298.1 GCA_903879825.1 uncultured Geobacteraceae bacterium | reverse complement strand
CGTCTCCGCAGAAACTGAGCAAACACCTACTCAAACGCTTTTGAAATGTTGTGTTTCTTTACCAGATCATACAATGTCGGCCTGCTGATCCCCAATACCTCTGCCGCTTTAGCCATATTGTTGCTTTGATTTTCTATCGCGGCAATAACCATTTCCCTTTCTATCATTTCGCGAGCGTCCCGCAGGGTCAGTTTTGATGACTTGTATACCCTCTCTTTTGCCGAACCAAGAGAAAAATTCAAGGCATCGGGCTCTATGACAGAATCATCAGACATAATCACCGCCCGCTGTACCTTGTTTTCCAGCTCCCTCACATTTCCCGGCCATTCATAGGACTCAAGCAGTTTTATAGAACCTGCACTGAATCGGCGAGTTTTTTTCTTGAATTCATTGCCAAATCGACGCAGAAAAAAGTTAGCCAGCAACATGATGTCTTCTCCGCGCTCTCTCAGCGGAGGAAGATGTGAGTGTATAACTGATATTCGATAGTAAAGATCTTCTCTAAAAGCCCCCGTTTCAGTTTCTTTTATGATGTTTCTGTTTGTGGCGGCTATGATGCGGGCATCCACGGAGATATCTTCTCTTCCTCCAACGCGCTGGATGGTTTTTTCCTGTAAAAAACGTAGTAGTTTCACCTGTAAATTAAGTGGCAGTTCACCTATCTCATCAAGGAAGAGTGTACCTTTGTTGGCAAATTCCACTTTCCCCTGAACGCGGTTGTTCGCACCACTGAATGCTCCCTTTTCATGACCAAATAACTCGGCTTCCAACAGGTTTTCTGGGATTGCTCCGCAATTTATGGCGATGAATGCACCGGATTTTCTTGGACTGAGTTCGTGTATAGCCTTAGCTACCAACTCCTTCCCGGTTCCGCTTTCACCCGTTATTAAGACAGCTACTTCGGATGTTGCAACCTTGCGAATATAAGAAAAAACTTCCAACATTTGAGGTGATTGCCCGATAATACCGCCTGGGCTGAGATTAAGCTGGTCGAGGCTGTTATGCAGGCGTGCATTTTCTTTTTCGATGGCTGCCAGGTGAAAGGCTCGTGCCAAAATAACCTTCAGATCAGCGAGTTCTATCGGCTTACTGTAATAGTCATACGCGCCGCTCTGTACGGCTCGTAACGCGTTCTCACGCTCCTCATTACCCGTAATCATGATGACTTTTGTTGCCGGAGCGCGGCGTAATATCTCCTCAAGGCACCTAAAACCTTCTTCACAGCCTGCTTCATCCGGTGGGAGGCCGAGGTCAAGCGTAACCACTTTTGGCGCATGTTTTTTTATAAGCGGGAGCGCGTCAAGACGGTCACCGGCGACAATGACATCGTATTCTTTTGCGAGCCCCCAGCGCAGTTGCCCACGTATTTCCTCGTTGTCCTCAATTATAACGAGAGTTTCCATAAAAGCCTCTTTGCTCATATGGCTGGCTGCATCTTGGGCAACCAGACAGTGAATTCAGACCCGTGATCAACGGCGCTCACAACTTCAATTGTGCCCCCATGCGCTTCAACAATTTGCTTGCTTTGATAGAGACCTATGCCAAGGCCTGTCTTCTTGGTACTGTTGAACGGTGTAAACAAAATATGCTTAAGAAACATCTCTGGGATGCCGCACCCCTCGTCCGTAACCCGAATGAACGGTGATTCATTTTCTCCAACTTCCACCATGACCGGTGTATTCCCCTCTGTCGCCTCAATCGCGTTCAGCATCAGGTTGAGTGCTACTTTCTGAAGTTCCTCCCAGTCTGCCTCTGCAATAACAGTGGTCCCCGTTACCTCCAAAGTTCTTGCATTAACCATCGCCGCAGTTTCATGAGCCATTTGCAGCAGATCTACTGGTGCCAATTGTAGTGAGTTTTTCTCTGGAAGGTGCTTTAACCGTGAAATTAAAGCTCTCATCTTGATAAGGGTATTTCCGAGGGACATGAGCAGATCGCTCTGGAATGCTGGTACGGTGATATGTTCTTGAGCATTTTCCAGTAATAACGAGACAGTTGAGACGAGATTCTTCAGATCATGTAGAACAAAAGTGGAAACCTTACCGATCGCTGCCAATTCGCGTGAACAGGCCAGTTGATCTGAGAGGCGCAGATTCATCAAAGCGGAAGACGCCTGTTTGGCAAGGGTTCTCATCAAGTCAAAGTCTTCGTAGCTATATATTTCATTTGTGTTGAGCTGTCTCCCCAGTACAATGAAACCATCGACTCCTTCATTCATAAAAAGAGGGACGATGAAACATGCTGATGTTTCTTTAAAGAAAGCTCTGTGGCAGGCTTTATCTGGTACTGCATCGTTACCGCGCACGTCCACTATCCATCTCTTCCCAACCAGAGCTTCAATAGAGCGGTCATTGATGTGAAACTCAACGGCAATATCTTCCAGTGCCACCGCACTTCTGAATTGATAGCTGTCGCGCTCCTGATTAAGAATAAACAGCGCCCCGGTTCCCATTCCGAATGTTTCACAAAATTCTGATACGATGGATCGTAACAGCTCTTCACTTGTTTGAGATGAAGAAATACGTGCGGTAAACTGCAACCATTGGGTTTGATAGTCGTATTTGTGATGGTAAAAATTTTTATGAATGAAAACAGTAACCCTGCGTTTAACCGTTTCTGAAAGCAGAATTATAAATAGTCCGAGTCCGGCTAAAAAAATGGCCGTATAAATTATGGAGCGCTGAAATCCCCCTCCCAAATACTTCATCCCTTCTCCGGTAATACCTATTCCAATGACGTACAGGCCAATGGCAAGAAGCACTGCCGATCCACGAGCCATCTGTTGAGAAAGACAAACTTTATCACTGCCACGTTTTAAGCGGGAATAGGTTATCATTGCTAGAGCGACAAGCAGTGCTGCCGAACGCGTTGGAAACAGCTGCATATTAATTGTTCTAAAAAGGACTCCTTGGCTGTCATAAATGACTAACATAGCCAGAAATGCCCCAGCTCCCAGTAACTCGAATTTTACTTTCCACCGTGAGATTTGTGTCGTGCGTATAAAAGTAACTTCCATATTAATCAGCGATATAACAAAATAGGCTAGAATAAGAAGGTAAAAACAGAAACCGGCGTTACTGAGAAATATGATTTTTTCTGTTACAAAATCCGGTGAATAGAAAAATAAGCTGGCAGGAAAAAACAGGGCAACAGCGGATATAATTGGTGAAGCTGCCAACAGTATTCGCTGTGAGGATGAAATTGTTTGGAGGTCACTTTGCTGTCGGGCATAGGTCAGCGAATACCACAGCCATGAAGGTGCCAGAAGGGCCTCTGTGGTAAGAGAATATTTTTTCCAAAAATAGAGTTGATCCGGATTACATATCGCCATCAGGTCAAAAAGTTCCAACGACGCAGCCAGAAAAACCGCTATTGTGAGGGGAAATGGTGACGAAGCGCGCTCCTTCCGAGATGTGAAATAGAATGTAAATATGAGCGCAACTGAAATCGCGGTAATGGAAAGCGCTGTTGTCATTGAGAGTTTGCCCGTTTTACCGATGTTTTATGGATTGTCTTAGTCATAACATTATCCCTGATTATATTATTTCGCTGCGTTTCAGATGTTTTTTGCCGGGAGAAAATCACGAATTAGCGGATAAACATCCCGTATGAAGCGGATACCTGCTGCAGCGGCTCCATTCTCATCGACCTCGAATGGGACTGAAACTCGTATAAAGGCTGCGTCTTTTCGCCCATAAATGATCGAGTTGGTTATTCCGGCCAGCTTGAGCGAATATTCATCTGATATGGTTTTGTCCTGAACCTGGAACCAGTACAGAAATAGCTCCCGCCTATCGCCTTTCTGGTAAACCGCCTTGACCAGACTTATTTTTCCACGTGGTTCATCCAGATCCAGTCGTGTAGAAGACTGTTGAAGCCAGCCGCTCCCCGGCAGGCAGTGCTTTGGGGAGTGGATTTCTCCGCTTTCTTTGCTGCCATCGTGGTAGCCGATATAAAGGCCGACTCGTCCGACGTTTGATCCCTCATAACTCCGTGAAATATAGTCAGTAGGTTTTAGTATATTAATAACATCGTCACTGAATCTGGTTTGAGCAGTCATTCGCCATTCCTGACAAATAACCGGAAAATCAGATAAGGGTCTGGCTACCGGTATGGCTGCTTTGGAATGGAAATGAAGATAGCTCCAGGTAAGCAGGAGGAGAGAATAGAAAAATATGAAACGATATCTGCTTTTCATGCTTTTTCACGTAGCATCATGCCCAGCACGGCCAACAGTGTCATGGCAAGAGCAAAAACGGCTATTCCGGCAAACTCGTGGAAGAAGCCCTGAGCTGCGGCAGCCCCCCAACTATTGGCAAGGAT
>CAIRND010000297.1 GCA_903879825.1 uncultured Geobacteraceae bacterium | reverse complement strand
CCGCGTCAATCCCGGCATAAGTTATTCCCACTTTGATCTGGCAGATCCGGCACGCAGATATTCGCGACTGGGGGTCAGCAGCAGGCATGAACTGATTTCTGCCGCGGATATGATCAGTGGAATTATGTTTCATTTTAACTGTGAAAACGACGATGTCGAAGAACTGGCATCCGCCATAGACCAGATAGGCGTAAAGTATGCCGATCTGCTGGAAAAGTTGGAATGGGTCAGCCTTGGCGGTGGTATCTCTTTTACAAAGGAGGGTTACCCGCTGGAAAGGTTCTGCAACATATTGAAGGATTTCAGTGAAAGGTATGGAGTGCAGGTCTATCTTGAACCGGGCGAAGCGGCCATCACCGGCTGTACCGAGCTGATAACAACAGTATTGGATGTTGTACATAACGAAGTAGATATCGCAATTGTCGACGCATCTGTCGAGGCGCATCTTCTTGATCACCTGATTTACCGGACAAACCCGACGATCTCCCACCCCGGCCCTGGAACTCATCCGATTATGATTGCCGGGCGCTCATGCCTGGCTGGTGACCTGTTTGGCAGCCATGAGTTGGAGACCCTGCTAAAGGTTGGTGATGAGGTACGCATTGCCGATGCTGCTGGTTACTCTATGGTGAAAAAAAACTGGTTCAATGGTGTTCCAATGCCGTCTATTGCGGTACGAAGACTGAGCGGTACCGTTGAACTGATACGAAGTTTTGAATTCGAAGATTACGCGAGTAGTCTATCTTAGCTGTCACAGGAGGGAATTACACGATGCATAAAAAGAACGTAATGATTATCGGGGCTGGCGGAGTGGCGCATGTTGCGGCTCACAAAGCGGCAATGAACAACGATGTCCTGGGCGATATCTGTATCGCTTCACGGACACAGGACAAATGCGACGCCATCATTGAAAGTGTAACCCGCAAAGGGCATCTCAAGGATCCCGCTGGCCGGCTTTACTCTGCCGAACTTGACGCACTGGATATTGCGGCGACCATAGAGCTGATAAAAAACACAAAAACTGACATTGTAATTAATCTTGGCTCTGCCTTCATTAATATGTCGGTGTTGGAAGCATGCATCGAGACCGGCGCGGCATACATCGACACTGCCATCCACGAAGATCCGGACAAGGTCTGCGAGGAACCACCTTGGTATGCCAATTATGAATGGAAGCGGAAAGAGCGCTGCGATGAAAAGGGCATAACCGCTATTCTCGGCGCCGGTTTTGATCCGGGAGTTGTCAACGCCTACTGTGCTCTTGCGGTCAAGCGCTACTTTGATAAAATTGATACGATCGACATCTTGGATGTGAATGCTGGAAGTCATGGACGATATTTTTCGACCAACTTTGACCCAGAGATAAATTTTCGGGAATTCATAAAGGTTTGGACATGGATTGACCGCCAATGGCAGGAATTTCCTACCCATTCAGTAAAAAGGCTTTATGATTTCCCTGTTGTCGGCACGCAGCCTATCTACCTGAATGGCCATGACGAACTGCACTCCCTGTCAAAGAATATTGATGCCAACAGCATCCGTTTCTGGATGGGTTTTGGTGATCATTACATCAATGTATTCACCGTGCTCCGTACACTT
>CAIRND010000296.1 GCA_903879825.1 uncultured Geobacteraceae bacterium | reverse complement strand
CGTAACACGTGGCAATCAGACAAAGCAAATCCCAAGGAACTACCATGAAATCACGTTACACCCTGTTTGCCGCCATTTCGGTTTGTGGCATCATTATCGATCAGATCACTAAAATTGCCATTGATCGCAGTATGCAATTGTTTGATTCAATTCCAATAATCGAGAGTTTTTTTCACCTCACCTACGTCAGAAACAAGGGAGCGGCCTTCAGCTTCCTCTCTCATGCGTCGTGGCGGCTGCCCTTTTTCATCACTGTTTCAATCGTCGCCGCCCTGGTCATCCTGATCGCTTTTCGCAAGTTACGTGACGACCAGAAGCTGGCACACAGTGCGCTGGCACTGATTTTTTCCGGTGCGATCGGCAACCTGATCGACCGTATCCGCCTGGGTGAAGTGATTGATTTTCTCGATGTCCACTGGTATCGCCATCACTGGCCGGCCTTTAATGTGGCCGATTCTCTCATCTGTGTCGGGGTTTTTCTGCTGGCAATTGACATGGTACTTGAAGAAAAACGTTTAAATCTAAAAACGGCTTTTGTGTCCACGAAAGACACAAAAGACACGAAAAAATAAAATATTACTGTTGAACAGCAATTCACCAAAAGGGTTATGCCCTGACTGTACCTATTCAGCTTGTTTTGTTCGTGCTTTTCGTGATTTTAGTGGAGAATTATTTTTTTGGGTTAAAAGCTGACGATGGGAGTCACTAATAAATATACGGTTCGTGAGCCGTTTTTTTATTACACGCGGAGGACGCAATGACAAACAAACAAAAGAAACCGGTCGTAAAGTCAGAAACAGTCGATGTCCTGAACACTGATATCAGCGAAGATATAAACGAATCTGAGCTGTCCATTGCAGATGAAGAAACGAGCGATGCCGCTAGTACCGCTTCTCCGGACAAAGCCCATTTCCCTATCGTCGGCATTGGAGCTTCAGCCGGTGGATTAGCGGCCTTCGAAGCTTTTTTTTCCGGCATGCCGGCGGACATAAATCCTAACATGGCTTTTGTGCTGGTGCAGCATCTGGCACCGGATCACAAAAGCATCCTGTGCGACCTCATCCGACGCTATACCCGCATGCAGGTCTCCGAGGTAACCGATGGCGTACTGGTGCAACCCAACTGCGCCTATATAATCCCGCCGGGACGCGACATGGCGTTCCTGAACGGTACGCTGCAACTATTGGAACCGACCCTGCCGCGCGGCCAGCGGCTTCCCATCGATTTTTTCTTCCGGTCACTGGCTCAGGATCAGCACGAACGGGCCATCTGCATCGTCCTTTCGGGCACCGGCAGTGATGGCACCTTGGGAATTAGGGCTATCAAAGGTGAAGGGGGCATGGTTATGGCCCAGAACGTCGAATCCACCGAGTACGATGGCATGCCGCGCAGCGCCATTGCCACCGGGCTGGTTGATTATATTCTGCCGCCGGCCGAAATGCCGGCGCACCTTATTGCCTACGCCGCCCATGCCTACGGAAGCGGCACTCTCCAGCAGACTCCTCCACAACGCCCCGTTGAAGATGTCCTTAAAAAAGTTTTCATTCTACTCCGTTCCCAGACCGGTCACGATTTTTCCCAATATAAACCGAACACCATCAAACGCCGCATCGAACGGCGCATGGCCGTACATCAGATCACCGACCTGTGGGGCTATGTTCGCTTTTTGCAGCAGACACCAACAGAGGTGGAAGCACTTTTCCGGGATCTGTTGATTGGTGTCACCAACTTCTTCCGAGACCCGCCGGCCTTCGCCGAACTTGAAACCAAGGTAATTCCGCGACTCTTTACCGAAAAACAGGCTGGCACAGCCATCAGAGTCTGGACCTGCGGCTGCTCCACCGGTGAAGAAGCCTACTCCATAGCCATACTGCTTCAGGAGCAGATGGAACGCTTGAAAAGAAACTTTAAACTGCAACTTTTTGCCACCGACATAGATAGCCAGGCCATTGCTCACGCCCGTGCCGGCTTGTATCCCGCCAGTATCGCGGCGGATATATCACCGGAACGCCTGGCACGCTTTTTCACCATGGAAGCTGACGGCAGCGCCTATCGCATTAACAAGGCGATTCGCGATTTGTTGGTATTTTCCGAGCAGGATGTCATCAAGGATCCCCCCTTTTCCAAACTTGATATGATCACCTGCCGCAACTTGATGATTTATATGGGCAGCGAACTACAGAAGAAGCTGATACCCCTGTTTCACTATTCATTGAATCCGGGCGGTGTGCTTTTTCTGGGCACATCTGAAACCGTCGGTGAATTTATCCATCTCTTTAGCACGCTGGATCGTCAGGCAAAGTTGTACCAGTGCAGAGAAAATTACCCGATGTCACAGCGCCTGCCTCTGGGACGCTTTATCCCGCCCATGACTGACGAATTGGCAACCAGACGACATAATGGACAGGTGGCCGGCGGAAACAAGGTTTCGTTGCGCGAGACAGCTGAACGTATCCTTTTGGAGCGCTATGCCCCCGCCAGCATTCTGGTGAGTGAACGGGGCGAGATCCTCTATATCCATGGCAGCACCGGCCGTTATCTGCAGATGGCTGCAGGAGAACCGGCGCTTAACATACTTAAAATGGCCCGCGAGGGGTTGAAACGGGAATTAACCACTGCCCTGCATGGTGCCGTAAAGAATAAACAAACGATAGAGCGCTCCGGCCTGAGAGTCAAAACCAACGGCGGTTTCAGTACCGTCAAACTGACAGTACTGCCGGTGCCAACCCTGCCCGCATCGGTCGCCGATCAAAATTTATACCTGGTTGTATTGGAGGAACCACAGTTTCAGGCAGAAGGGCTGCAGACGCCGGCCGTTCCGCTCGTTCCCACCGAAATAACGACCGACGTGGCACCGGATGAAGACGCGCTCGTCACCGCGTTACGCCAGGAGTTACACGCAAAAGAAGAGTATTTGAAGAGCGCAAACGAAGAGCTCGAAACATCGAACGAAGAGCTCAAGTCGTCCAATGAAGAGATGCAATCAATCAACGAAGAGCTGCAATCCACCAATGAAGAGCTGGAAACATCAAAGGAAGAGCTGCAATCGGTCAACGAAGAGCTGGCCACGGTTAATACTGAACTGCAGACAAAGGTGTTCGATCTGTCGCGGGCCAATAACGACATGAACAATCTGCTGGCTGGAACGGGCGTCGGCACGATCTTCGTAGATTTTCAAATGCTCATCCAGCGCTTCACCCCGGCCGTCACCCAGATTATCAACCTGATTCTTTCCGACGTGGGGCGACCGGTCGGGCATATCGTCTCAAATCTGATCAATTACAGCTCTTTGGTAGAAGATATCAGGTTAGTTCTGGACACACTGATTCCCAAAGAGGTGGAAGTTCAGACCAAAGGGGGGGCGTGGTTCCTGCTCCGCATCCGTCCGTATCGCACCCTTGAAAACGTTATTGAGGGGGCGGTTATCACCTTCTTTGATATCTGCGAGATAAAGCGGACGCGGGAGGCATTGCGGAAAGCCAACGACCAGCTTCATCTTTCCGTGGTAGTACGCGATGCCGTCGATGCCGTGGTAATGCAAAACATGGAGGGGCTCATCCTGGGGTGGAATCCGGCCGCAGTACGGATGTATGGTTGGAGCGAATCGGAGGCATTACAGATGAACGTCCGCGATCTGATGTCGGAGGACCGGTGTGCTACCGAGTGTGACCGGGTACGCCGGATGAGCCGGACAGAGGCACTGGAACCCTACCGCACGCAACGAATCACCAAGAGCGGTTCTAGCGTAGAAATATGGCTGACCGCCACAGCCCTGAGTAATGAGGCAGGAGCGGTATATGCGATCGCAACGACAGAACGGGCGATCCGGATCGGGTAAAGACTATGAAAGAGGCACCAGCGACATCGGCGAGAAAACTCCGCGCACGGGCAGAAGAAAAATCTTGCCAGAGTGAGTATCCAGCGTCATGTACGCTCTCAACAGAAGAGACAGATAAACTCATCCACGAGCTACGGGTGCATCAGATCGAACTGGAGATGCAAAACGAAGAGTTGCGCCGCACCCAACACACGTTGGATACGGAGCGACTCCGCTACTTTGATCTCTATGACATGGCGCCGATAGGGTATCTGACCGTCAATAAGCTTGGGGTGATCACCGAGACCAACCGTGCCATTACCATCATGCTTGGCATACAACGACACAAGTTGCTCACGCGGCGACTGTCACAGTTCATACGACCCGAAGACCAGGACAGTTATTATCTTCGCCACAAGCAGGGTGGTAAAACCGGCGAGATACAATCGTGGAATATGCGTTTGATGCGAACCGATGGCTCCCTGTTCTGGGCACATCTGTTAGCCACACCGGCACCGGAAGGGGATTACTGGATTACCTGTCATGACATTTCAGGGAGCGTGCAGCTCGAAGAGGAAAAACTGGCTCTGGAGCAGAAACTCCAGCAGGCGCAGAAGTTGGAAAGCCTCGGCGTATTGGCAGGCGGTATCGCTCACGATTTTAATAACATCCTTGCGATCATCATCGGCTACTGTTCACTCATAAAAAAAGACTATACCACCGCTGCAGACTTTATTCCGGCAATCGGAAAAGCGGCCGAACGCGCTTCCGCTCTGTGTCGCCAGATGCTGGCATACGCAGGCAAGAGTGTATCCAGCCTGTCAGAGATTAACGTGGTGACGTTGGTGGATGAAATGGTCAAGATGTTATCCTCGGCTCTCAATGAAAATGTGACCATCACACTTGATTGCCAGGCAGACATCCCCGCCATCACCGGCGATGCCAGCCAAATCAGACAGATTGTCATGAATCTGATCATCAACGCATCGGAGGCAATCGGCGATGCACACGGGGAGATTTATGTTTCAGTGGCACGTGTAGCCATCTCCTCGACACATCCAACCAGGGATCATCTCGGCAAAACGATTACCCCCGGGAAATATGTGTGTCTGGAAGTGACGGATAACGGCTGTGGCATGAATATAGAAACGAAACGACGAGTTTTCGAACCGTTCTACACAACAAAATTTAAAGGGCGTGGTTTGGGAATGTCAGCTGTTCTCGGCATTCTCACGGCACATAAGGGTGTCTTGCAGCTCACCAGCCAACCGGATCGCGGCACAACCTTTAAAATCTGCCTGCCTGTCGAAACCGGTGACTCCGGTGACGTTGAATCCACGCAACATCAGCGTCCAACGCGGTGGCGGGGAAGCGGTACGGTTCTGCTGGTTGAAAATGAGGTCGAGGTGATACTGCTGATGAGTGCCATGCTCACCAAAATGGGATTTACTGTTATTGAGGCATTAAACGGTGCGGAAGCGCTTGAGTTGTATCGGAAAAAGAGCGGCGATATCACCATGGTCGTGATGGATATCGGAATGCCGGTTATGGACGGTTATGAATTGTTCCACGAGTTAAAAAAGTTAACGCCTGACCTGCCGATCATTATCTCCAGCGGCTTTAGCGAAACGGTTATCACCTCACGGATTCCCCGTTCAAACATCGCTGCGCTCATTAGCAAACCATTTGATTTTAACCAGTTGCAAGATGAAATGAAAAATGTTCTGGAGAAAATCACGCGGAAGCGTGTCTGAGGGAGAGAAGGAAAGATCCAATTAGCACCAATCTTCAGCCAGTCCCTTCTCCCTGAGGGAGAAGGTGGCCGAAGGCCGGATGAGGGGGCGATGGAGTTGCATAATCCAGCATTTTCCCCTCACCCTAACCCTCTCCCTCATGGAGAGGGGATATTTTGATGTTATGGCTGAAGCACGGCGCTAATCGGTAAAAAAGATTACTCTAAAAATACCGTTTTCTAGTTTAATAGCGTGCTTCCCCTGCGTAGCGCATCCCGCCCACAAAAACTTCCTGTAGTTTCCCCGTCCGCATAACCCGCTGCACCACCCCGCTTTCATCACCGGGACTGGTGCTGATCACCTGAAAGTCCGCCCGCTTACCGGCCGCCAACGAACCACAACTATCAGAAACACCGAGGGCCGCAGCGCCGCCGGTCGTGACCATCCGGAGCACATCCTGTTCAGTAAGGTCGTCCGGAAAAGTTTCCAGGGCGAAACGCAATTCATCCCAGAGCGAAAGAGTATTGTTGCTGGCCAGCGAATCAGTGCCGAGTGCGAGAGAAATACCTGATTTTTTAAATACCGCAACCGGGGCGCGGCCGACATCAAGGAGATCATTACTGCGAGGGCAGAGTACGATGTGAGAACCACGCGACTTGATGATGTCGGCATCGGCTGCGGTCAGGTGAACGCAGTGAACTGCAACCGTCGTTGATGTCAGCAGACCGAAACGGTCAAGCAGTTCAGTGGAACTGCAGCCGGGTGGGCGCCCCAGAAAGCGTTCCCAGCCGACAAACGGATAGAAGTCAGAGGCAAAATCGCCGCTACCGTTACGGATAAATTCCACTTCCGAGCG
>CAIRND010000295.1 GCA_903879825.1 uncultured Geobacteraceae bacterium | reverse complement strand
GTGAAGCCTTCGTCAGCGGTATCGGGGTGAGTGTGGTGGATCTGACCGGAGAGGTGGGGGCCATAGAATTCGATGTGTCACACAGTTTTCTGGATTATCTCAGCAAGGGCAACCGGATTATCTTCCGTCTGCGCGATGTGGAACAGCTACATGCCGTGGCTGTTGTGGCGTATGAGCACACCTTGTCCTTTGAATTTGATCGCACCGCAGGCGGGGTTAGTATCCAGATATTCAAGCGGGGTACACGGTCCGGAGGAAGCGTTCCGGATGATGACGGGATCGGGATATGACCCACGGCAGAAATGAGCTGTGGAACAAAGAGCTGGAGCGAGTGGTGCGCGATTCGTTACAGTCGATCCGCTTTGGAACCATAACTCTCGTCGTTCAGGACGGCAGGGTGATCCAGGTGGAAAAGAACGAAAAAATTCGAATTAACCGGGCCGGACATATCGACGGCAGCGGTATCTGATTGAGAAAACATACACACTGAGCTGACCAGAAAAACTGGAGGCCAGGCGAGGATCGGGTTAGTACACCCCGTCCCTGCTTGGCCTCTTTTTATATTCCAAAGGAGAATAATATGAACATCAAAAAAATCGTAACAATCTTTGTATCTGCAACATTGGCCCTGTCGCTGACAACCGCTGCCCTCGCCGCTGACGTCACCCTGTTGAACGTTTCCTACGATCCGACCCGCGAGCTATACACGGACTTCAATAATTCGTTTGCCCACTATTGGCAGAAGAAGTCCGGTCAGAAAGTCACCATCAAACAATCACATGGTGGCTCTGGCAAGCAGGCCCGCGCTGTTATTGACGGGTTGGAAGCCGATGTCGTCACCCTGGCACTGGCCTACGACATCGACGCCATTGCCGAAAAAGGGCTGATCACACCAGGATGGCAGAAGGAACTCCCTCATAACAGTGCTCCCTACACCTCCTCCATCGTCTTTCTTGTGCGGAAAGGCAACCCGAAGAAGATCAAAAACTGGGACGATCTGGTAAAGCCGGGTATTGCTGTCATTACACCAAATCCCAAAACCTCTGGCGGCGCCCGCTGGAACTATCTGGCTGCCTGGGCTTTTGCCAAACATCTGCCGGGTGGCAGTGATGCCACGGCAAAAGAATTTGTTGCCAAACTTTTCAAAAACGTGCCGGTGCTTGATTCAGGGGCCCGTGGTTCAACGAATACGTTCGTACAGCGCGGAATTGGTGATGTGCTGCTGGCCTGGGAAAACGAAGCTTTTCTGGCCATTAACGAGCTTGGTCCAGACAAGTTTGATGTCGTGACACCTCCTGAAAGCATTCTGGCTGAACCGCCGGTCACCGTAATCGACAAGGTCGTAGACCGTCGCGGAACGCGCAAAGTGGCCGAAGAGTACCTGAAATATCTCTACACTGACGAGGGACAAAAGATCGCCGCCAAACATTACTACCGCCCGATCAACGCCAAGATTCCGACAAAACTGGCCAAAATCAAGAGATTGTACATCATCGATCGTGACTTCGGAGGATGGCAGAAGGCTCAGAAAACACATTTTGCCGATGGCGGCACATTCGACCAGATCTACGCACCAACAAAATAATGAAACTTTTCAAGCGACATAACAACGTCCTGCCCGGCTTCGGTATGACCCTTGGCTTTACGATCTTCTACCTGAGCGTGATCGTATTGCTCCCCTTGTCGGCCCTGGTTTTTAGAACAGCCGGGCTGACCTGGGGTGAGTTCATCAGCACCGTCACCGCGCCACGGGTTATGGCCTCGTACAAGGTGACCTTTGGTGCGGCTATTATAGCGGCGATTATCAACTCCCTATTTGGGGTGCTGGTCGCCTGGGTACTGGTTCGATACCGCTTTCCGGGACGGCGGATAGCCGACGCGCTGGTGGATCTTCCCTTTGCCCTGCCGACCGCTGTCGCCGGTATCACCCTGGCTACCATCTATTCCCCCAACGGCTGGGTAGGTCGCTATCTGGAACCGCTCGGTATCAAGGTTGCGTTTACACCGCTCGGCATCGTGCTCGCCATGACTTTTATCGGCCTCCCTTTTGTCGTGCGCACCGTTCAGCCGGTGATAGAAGAGATCGACACCGAACTGGAAGAGGCGGCGGTCTGCCTGGGGGCCAATCGCTGGCAGACGTTGCAGCGAGTGATCTTTCCCCTGCTGCTGCCGTCGATCCTGACCGGCTTTGCCTTGTCATTCGCCCGGGCCGTGGGGGAATATGGTTCGCTCATTTTTATCGCCGGAAATATGCCGATGGTGTCAGAAATTACCCCGCTGCTGATTATTACCAAACTTGAACAGTTCGACTATCAAGGTGCCACGGCCATTGCCTGCGTGATGTTGCTGGCTTCGTTTTTAATGCTGCTGGTGGTAAACCTTCTCCAAAAATGGAGCAGAAGATACGCGGAATAGAGTGGAGTTGTCATGTCTACACAAAAAAATATAACTCATACATCACAGAGTACGACTGATCGGGCACAGACCGAACCGACAGTCGTGCGCTGGGTCCTGATTGCCATTGCCCTGATTTTTCTGACGTTGTTCCTGGTGCTGCCGTTGGCAGCCGTATTCAGTCAGGCGTTCGAGAAGGGACTCTCTGTGTATCTGGAGGCGCTGAAAGAGCCGGATACCTTGTCATCGATCAAGCTGACGCTGATCACCGCCGCCATAACCGTGCCGCTCAATCTGTTCTTCGGTGTGACTGCCGCCTGGTCCATTGCCAAGTTCAGTTTCCCCGGGAAAAATCTATTAATCACCCTGATTGATCTGCCATTTTCGGTCTCGCCGGTTATCTCCGGTCTGATCTATGTGCTTATCTTTGGCTTGCAGGGGTGGGTCGGTCCGTGGTTGCAGGATCATGACATCAGAATTGTCTTTGCCGTGCCGGGTATAATATTGGCCACTATCTTCGTCACCTTTCCATTTGTGGCCCGTGAACTGATCCCGCTGATGGAAGCACAGGGCAAGGAAGAGGAAGAGGCTGCCCTGGTACTGGGTGCCACCGGTCTGCAAACTTTTTTCCGTGTGACCCTGCCCAATATCAAGTGGGGCATTATCTATGGTGTCATTCTCTGCAACGCCCGGGCAATGGGCGAATTCGGCGCAGTTTCGGTCGTCTCCGGCCACATTCGCGGTATGACCAACACCGTGCCTCTGCATGTGGAAATTCTCTACAACGAGTACAACTATACTGCCGCTTTTGCCGTAGCCTCTCTGCTGGCGTTTCTGGCCTTGATTACCCTGGCGATTAAAACCATAGCCGAATGGAAAGTTCGGCAGCAGTTGGAAAACAACTAAGTTTATACAGGTGAATTATGAGTATCGAAATTGAAAATATAAGTAAACAGTTCGGCACGTTTGCCGCTTTGAAGGATGTCAATCTAACTATTCCCTCCGGTGAACTGGTGGCGCTGCTTGGTCCCTCCGGGTCTGGCAAGACGACTCTACTGCGAATCATCGCCGGACTGGAATCAGCTGATGCCGGCCGGATATTGTTCAACGGTCAGGATACTACCCATTCCCACGTGCGCGAGCGTCAGGTCGGTTTCGTCTTCCAACATTATGCCCTGTTCCGGCATTTGACAGTTTTTGAGAATATTGCCTTCGGATTGCGGGTACGGCCCCGTGCCACGCGCCCATCCAAAGGGGAAATTACGGAAAAAGTCATGAAACTGCTGAAGCTGGTGCAGATGGAGGCCCAGGCACAGCGGTATCCGGCACAACTTTCCGGAGGTCAGCGTCAGCGAATTGCCCTGGCCCGTGCACTGGCGGTGGAGCCGCAGGTGCTATTGCTGGATGAGCCATTTGGCGCGCTGGACGCCCAGGTGCGGGCTGAACTGCGCCGGTGGCTGCGCAAACTGCATGATGAAATTCACGTTACCAGCGTATTTGTTACCCACGATCAGGAAGAGGCTCTGGAGGTTGCCGACCGCATTGTCGTCATGAATAAGGGCAAGATCGAACAGTCCGGTACGCCAGACCAGGTCTACGAACATCCGGCCAACCCTTTCGTGCTCAATTTTCTTGGTAACGTTAACCTGTTCCATGGCCGAATGCATCAGGGTGGTGGCGGGCAACAGGATGCAAACGACAGCGCCGTGTCATATGTTCGCTCGCATGATATCGAAATAGAGCGCAGTCCGCAGGACTCAACGGCACTCCGTGCCGACATCAGGCATATTCAAAAGCTGGGACCGGCGGTCCGGGTTACGTTAGCCATTGACGGGAATAATGAATTGATTGAAGCCGAGTTGACGAGAGATGTATTTCAAGCGCTTGGCCTGCAACAAGGGGAGTCAGTATTTGTACGACCGCGACAGGTCAGAGTTTTTGTCGAAGATTACCAGATTTAGGAGTTACGTTCCGGATGATAACGGAGTCGGATGTGACCTACGGAAAACATACATTCTGCGCTGGCCAAAAAAAAGGAGGCCAGACAGGAACAGGATTATTACTCTCTGTCCCTGTCGGGCCTCTTTTTTTATTCCAAAGAAGGAATCCACGACCAACAAAAAAACGCAGCAACACAGGTCGTACCGGCTCGTTTGGCAATGCGGCACTCTTCTAAACTATCGTTATACACCGATGCGTGCGGCGGGATAGTTGATTTTTGAAAAGCTCCATGGCATGATCGCATCAGTGACGGCTTAACAACGTCACTCAACGAACAAAATATCTTGTGAATACGATAACGTACTGCAGCGAGAGTGACGTGCGGGAGACTGTGATGAACCAGCCATATGTCGATGATACCATGTTCGAAACCCTGTTCGAATGTTCTCCTGATGCGTGCCTGCTGATCGAGAACAACTGCTTTATCAAATGTAATCAGGCGGCAGTTACCATGCTGCATGCTACTTCAAAAGAGCAAATTTTCAACACGCACCCCTCGGTGGTTTCGCCTGAAATTCAGCCGGACGGCCGTAACTCTTTTGAAAAGGCCGAGGAGATGATGGCCAACGTCATTGATACGGGATCGCTCCACTTCGAATGGCTGCACAAGCGGATGGATGGTGAGGTATTTCCTGTCGATGTTTCCCTGACCCTTATCCGGGATGGCGAAAGAGTTCTCATCTATACGGTATGGCGCGATATTTCCGACCGCAAACAGGCCGAAGAAGCTTTGCTGGCGCTTAAGGATACTCTTCAGGAACAGAATGAAGAGCTGCAAATGAATGAAGAGTCTCTGCGAGAGCAGAATGATCAGCTTCTGGCGACGGAAGAGCTGCTGCGGGTACAGATCGGTGAATACGAAGCCGGCCAGAAACTGCTGCAGGAAAGTGAAGGACAGTACCGGAAACTTTCGAGCGAACAGCAGGTAATTCTGAACTGCTCGTCCGTCGGGATCATCTTTGTCAAAAACCGCAAAGCGATCTGGGCAAATCCCGCACATTGTAAGATTTTTGGCTATGAAATCGGAACTACTCAAAACATGGATACTGCTGTGTTCTACGTCGACAAGGAATCGTATGAGGATATAGGGAGAAAAGCCTATTCAACCATTGCATCCGGAGGCATCTATTCAGAAGATTTGATAATGAAAAAGCAGGACGGAACTCAGTTCTGGTGTAATCTCGTCGGTCAGGCCGTAAGCCCTCACAATCCCGAGGAGGGTTCTATCTGGAGTATTCTGGATATTACCGATCGCAAGCGGGCCGAAGAGGAGCGTATGCAGCTTGAAGGTCAGCTCCGTCAGTCGCAGAAGATGGAGATTGTCGGCACCCTGGCGGGCGGTCTGTCCCATGATTTCAATAACGTTCTGGGGGGTATCATGGGAACGGCTTCACTGCTGCGGATGCAGATCAAAAGTGGTAAGGAGCTGAGCAACGAGCATCTCTGCACAAAAATTGACAATGTTATTGATCTGAGTAGTCGAGCCGCCGACATTGTGGCACAGCTCATGGTTATCTCCAGAAAACAGGAGACTGCTCTCGCCCCGGTTGATTTACGGCTCGCCATCAAACGTGTTGTTGATATCTGTCGGCATACTTTCGATAAGTCCGTAGCGCTTACCATCAATATTCCGGATTGTCCGATAGTGATTAATGCCGATTCCGGCCAGATAGAGCAGGTACTGTTGAACCTCTGCGTAAATGCCGGTCATGCCATGACAACCATGAGGAAGCAGGGGGATGTCTGCGGCGGCACATTGAACGTTACAACGGAAAGGCTGCTGTCGGACCGGCATTTCTGCCTCTCCCACCCCGGCGCTAAGGAGCGTACGGAATATTGGCAGCTATCGGTACGCGATACCGGAATAGGTATGGACACCCAGACGGTCAGCAGAATATTCGACCCGTTTTTCACAACCAAGGAAAAGGGGATGGGAACTGGCCTCGGCCTTTCCATGGTCTATACCATCGTGCAGCAACATCATGGTTTTATTGACGTGTATTCCGAACCGGGAACCGGAACCACCTTTAATATCTATCTGCCGATGTGTGCCGGTGACGGGATTTCCGTTCCAATGACTGATCCCGATTATATCACGATGGGTGAAGGCTTGATTCTTGTTGTTGAAGATGAACCGCTTATTCGTGAGACGGCACAAGCAATGCTTGAAGAGTGCGGTTATCAGGTGCTGCTGGCGGCAAACGGCGAAGAGGCTGTGACGATCTATAGAGAGCACAACGCCGGGATCACAGCTGTTGTCATGGATATGATCATGCCGAAAAAATCGGGTATGGATGCCTATCTTGAAATCAGGCAGATCAGACCAGATGTGAAGGTGCTATTTGCCTCGGGTTTCATGCAGGATGAGCGGATTACCATCTGTGCGGAAATGGGCGTCATGGCCTTTATAAAAAAACCATACTCCATGCACACTTTTACCAAGGCGGTAGCCAATGTCATTGCTGATGAAAAGCATGAAAGAAACCGATAAGGAAAATGGAAATTGCTGAAATACCCTTTTGCCACGGAGATCAAAGGCGGGTGAAGCAGGTGAAACGTGCTATCGCCCCTACACATCAAAAACGGTACTTTGGTAAATTCCATGCCCCTAAAGGGTGAATTGGCCAGAAAGAGACGGGAACCCATGCTGACCGATAACACAGATGCGCCTCTGATATTGCTTGTGGAGGATGATGGAAATCATGCCGATCTGATGAAAGTATCGCTTCAGGATGCTCCGGAAGAGTATCGCCTGGAAATCGTCACGACCCTGAGGAGTGCACGGACGGCTATAGAACGGCAGATGCCGGATCTTGTCCTGACCGACTTCCGTTTGCCCGATGGTGACGGCAGTGAGTTGATGACGACGGTACAGAGGCGCTGTCCGGTTGTTTTGATGACATCCCAGGGCAATGAGCAGATAGCCGTGGATGCCATGAAGGCCGGCGTGCTGGATTATGTAGTCAAGTCAGCGGAGAAGATTGCCGGAATATCGCGCGTCGCACAGCGCGGCTTGCGTGAATGGGCGCTGATTCAGGAACGAAAGCACGCGGAGGAAGAGTTGAGGCTGCTTCACAAAAATCTTGAAGCGCGAGTCGAGGAGATGGTTGCCGACCTGCGGCGCAAAGACATG
>CAIRND010000294.1 GCA_903879825.1 uncultured Geobacteraceae bacterium | reverse complement strand
CTCCGCGCCCGGACGGGCGGAAGCGGCTGACACGCAATGATACGCCGAGAGAACGTGCCAGTTCGTGCATGGCTGGAATTTCACTGGCATTATGAGTTGTCAGGACGGTGTTGATACTGGCGGGGATTCTGGTGGCGGCCAGCAGTTTGACCGCCTCTATGGCGGCGTCAAAGACACCTTCCCCGCGGACGGCATCGCAGGTTTCCCGGCGGGCGCCGTCCAGACTTACCTGGATGGCTACCAGAGGGTTGGATGCAAGCCGCGCCACCAGCGCCGGAGTAATCAGGGTGCCGTTGGTGGAGATGCAGGTCATGATGCCCCTGATATGGCAGGCGGCCAGGATCTCTTCAAAGTCAGGGCGGATAAATGGTTCCCCTCCGCCAAAATTGACTTGAAAAACTCCTGCCGTATGTAGTTGGTCCACAAGGTCAAGGGCTTCAAGCGTCGAAAGTTCGTTGCACGCTTTTTCCCCGGATGAGGAGAGGCAATGATTGCAGCGGAGGTTGCACGCCAGGGTGACCTCCCACGTCAGATTTACCGGGGAACGCATTCCCATTTCGACATATTTATTGCTCACGGAGAAATCCTTTTTCCAGGAGTTGTGTGACGAATTTTTGTAAAGCTCTTCTTTCAGAATCCGAGGTGCCGGCGGGAAACTCATCCCTGCCGCGGACGGTCGCAAAATAGTCGGCGGGGAGAAGAGTGCCGGTAGCGGCAAAAAGGAGGCGCGGTCCCTTGCAATCATAAAACAGGAGACCGAACCCCTCTTGCCGTGCGCGGCAGGACGGATGCAGCTTTATGCCTGCCGCACCCATCTTAGTAAACCCCGCAGATGCCGTCGATTGCGAGCTCTTCAACCTGGATTTCCTCAAGGATACGCGGTTCTTCGCTGCATGTTACTTCTGCCTGTTTTTCTGCTTCCATGTGATTCTCCTTTTTGTTCTGATGTTGCACCTGAAACAGGATGCGTTGTAGTGTAACCTTTGTATTGCAACGGCAATGCCAATTAATAAAACATCAATTTACAGTGTAATATCAGCTGGTTTGTGATGCCGTGACTTTGCGCGGTTTTTTAAGGTGTGGAGAAATTGGACATCGCGCAGCCGGCCGGATTAATCGCTATGGACATTGGTGTGTGGCGAATATCACCAGTGAGTATTTTAGCAACAGTATTTTAAACATCGAACCATCCCTCAGTTTGCACCCGTTACCGCATGTGAAAAGTACAGATGCATCGCCTCGCTCATAAGCGTGGAGGTGCTCTTATGGGTATGGCGCTTCATTTCATTCAATAACTCCTTCTGTTCGTTGGTAACCCGCATGGATAGAATATTGTATTTAGGACTCTCTTTGTATTTTCCCATTTCACCAGCCTCCTGATTAATTTTGATGGATGTTCGTAGTCATTAACGCCCATTAGACGTCAGTGCAGTGCTAGTGACGATTTGCACAGTACTTTTCTGGTACTCCGCGGTTTTTTCGGACTTCGGAGCGGATCTTCCGGGCATGTCTGCTCTTCCCGGCGTTGCCCCAGACTTTCCGAGAGGTGTGCCGCTTCGCTGTGAAGCAGCGGTATCAGATCGTTGACAAGCAGTCCCCCCGCCAGGCGCATTGCCGGTCCTGAGATACACAGCGCGCCAACCAGGGTGCCGTTGCAGTCAAAAACCGGTGCGGCAACTTCCATTACTCCGATATCGTGTTCCTGATCCTCTATGGCATAGCCCTGAAGCGCAATTTTACTTAGTTCAGCCCGTATTTTTTCCGGATCGGTAATGGTGTGTGGAGTGAATCGTTTCAGTTCCGCGTTTGTGAGCAGATGAATCAATTCGTGGTGTTCCATAAAGGCCAGTTGGATCTTGCCCGCAGCAGTGCTGTGCAGTGGCAGGCTGCTGCCGATTCGGTG
>CAIRND010000293.1 GCA_903879825.1 uncultured Geobacteraceae bacterium | reverse complement strand
GCCAGAATAACAGGTAGATAGTAAAGACGCTGAAATATATCGTGTAAATAATGCAGATGCAGCGGAGTGAAATAATGGAGGAGACTTATCGCTACAATAGAAAGCGCCAGCAGGGGAATCCGAATGGGAAAGGAAGTTTTCATACATATCAAATTACAGCGCACGGTGAGTAGAATACAAGCAAAAATAGTGAAGACTGACACCGAAAGTAAATTCAGATTCGATGAATAATCATCTTTCCAACTAAACAACCGCTTGATTTTTACTATTCGTTTGGTATATTTTAGCAGTCACTAGCAGAGAGTGCTAACGTATTTCAGATAAAGAGGTGAACCATCATGGTAGCCCAGTTACCTGTTGTTGCTGACAGTCTTCGGTTATATATGAACGAAATAAGGAAGTTTCCTCTTTTAAGTGAGGAAGAAGAGCACCGTTATGCGGTGTCCTTCTTTGAAGACAAGCATCTGACTTCAGCACACAACCTGATTACCTCCAACCTTAGATTTGTCGTCAAAGTTGCATACGAATTTCGTCATTACGGCTTAAAGATGCTTGACCTGATTCAGGAAGGCAACATTGGATTGATGATGGCGGTAAGGAAATTCAATCCCTACAAAGGGGTCCGCCTGATATCGTATGCAGTCTGGTGGATTAAGGCGTACATCCAAAATCACATTATATCTTCATGGAGCCTTCTCAAGATTGGGACAACTCAAGCACAGAGAAAACTATTTTTCAAGCTGCGTCAGACTAAAAGCGCACTGATTCAAATGGGCGATGAAGAGAGCATGTCATCAGCGGCACAAGCTTTACACGTAACAGAGCAGGAATTTACCGAGATGGAGCAGCGTATGCAGGGTGATTGTTCACTCAACGCTGAAATACCGGGCAGTGACGGTGCAACAGCTCTGGAATCCCTCGCCGATGATCGACTCAATCAAGAGGAGCAACTTGCAGACTTCCAGGAAAGCCAGAATCTTCAGAATATGGTTGCTGGAGTTGTCAGTCAGCTAAACGAAAAAGAACGATACATAATCGAAAAACGCATTACCGCAGACGAACCGATGACGCTGCAGGAGATCGCCAGTCATTTTTCAATATCACGAGAGCGCGTCCGCCAGATTGAAGCAGGTGCCCTTAAAAAAACCAAACAGGCGCTACTACCGTTATTGGCAGCATAAATTATAGAGATATCTTAAATGAATCCGGTTATAAAAATGTACCCAAATAAAAGGGTACATTTTTTTATTTATAAATAGTTCTTGACTTACGATGCATTTTTCTTTAAATACACAAGTTCTGTTTCATTCTAAGTCAGAAAGTCTAGGCCCCGTTAGCTCATTCTGGTAGAGCAGCTGACTTGTAATCAGCAGGTGATCCGTTCGATTCGGATACGGGGCTCCATTTTAAACTTAAGAATGAATCTGAAACAAATGTAGTAATCATCCCTGGAGGGATTCCCGAGCGGCCAAAGGGAACAGACTGTAAATCTGTCGTCAGCGACTTCGGAGGTTCGAATCCTCCTCCCTCCACCATAAAATCATCGGAAAATGATGGTTCGGTACGACCCCAGGAGACGGCAAGTCATTTAACTGGTAAGTAACGGCCATATGTTTTCCAAATATCTTCGTCTGGTAGTGCGGGAATAGCTCAGTTGGCTAGAGCGTCAGCCTTCCAAGCTGAGGGTCGCGGGTTCGAGTCCCGTTTCCCGCTCCAGTAAAAATGTGCCCACATAGCTCAGGAGGTAGAGCACTTCCTTGGTAAGGAAGAGGTCTCCGGTTCGAGTCCGGATGTGGGCTCCACTTTTAAAATTACGTTGAAACTCAAGTAGAATAATAAAAGATCCGTTTACAGGAGGGCCTCTCTTATGGCAAAGGCTAAATTTTTACGTAACAAGACACATGTCAACATTGGGACTATCGGCCACGTCGACCACGGCAAAACTACGTTGACTGCTGCTATCACAAAAGTTCTCGCTGGCAAGGGTCAAGCAGAGTACAAAGCGTTTGACCAAATTGATAACGCACCAGAAGAACGCGAGCGTGGTATCACCATTGCAACCGCACATGTTGAATATGAAACAGACAAACGTCACTATGCTCATGTTGACTGCCCCGGCCATGCCGATTACGTCAAAAACATGATTACCGGTGCTGCCCAGATGGACGGTGCAATTCTTGTTGTTTCCGCAGCTGACGGCCCAATGCCCCAAACTCGCGAGCACATCCTGCTTGCACGTCAGGTCGGCGTACCATATATGGTTGTATATTTGAACAAAGCTGACATGGTTGACGATGAAGAATTACTTGAACTTGTTGAACTTGAAGTTCGTGAACTTCTTTCCAGTTATGACTTCCCGGGCGATGATACACCAATCATCAAGGGTTCGGCTCTGAAAGCACTTGAAGGCGAAAAAAGTTTCCTTGGCGAAGAGTCAATTGAGCGTCTTATGGATGCTGTAGATTCTTATATCCCTGACCCAGAACGTGCAATCGATCGTCCGTTCCTGATGCCAGTAGAAGATGTTTTCTCGATTTCCGGTCGTGGAACAGTTGCCACCGGTCGAGTAGAACGCGGCATTGTAAAGGTCGGCGAAGAGATTGAAGTTGTTGGCATAAAAAATACTATAAAAACCACAGTAACAGGCGTTGAAATGTTCCGTAAACTGCTCGACGAAGGTCGTGCAGGCGACAACATCGGCGCGTTGCTACGCGGTGTTAAACGTGAAGATATTGAGCGTGGCCAGGTTCTTGCCAAGCCAGGGTCGATCACCCCACATACTAAATTTAAAGCAGAATCTTATATTCTGACCAAAGAAGAAGGCGGACGCCACACACCATTCTTTAATGGCTACCGTCCACAGTTTTACTTCCGTACTACTGACGTTACTGGGGTTGCTGAACTGCCTGAAGGCATCGAAATGGTTATGCCTGGTGATAATGTTGCCATGACAATTAAGCTTATTACACCGATTGCAATGGACGACGGACTCCGCTTCGCTATTCGTGAAGGCGGCCGTACGGTTGGCGCCGGTGTTGTTGCTTCAATTATTGAATAAATACGAATTAAAATGAGCGTTTGCATGCTTGACCTTGTCAATGCCTGCTGATTTCATACAAAAGGAAACGCATTTATGAGAGATATAATCACCCTTGGTTGCACAGAGTGCAAACAGAGAAACTACACGACTACAAAAAACAAAAGAACAACACCGGGTAAACTTGAATTCAGCAAGTTCTGCCGCTTTTGCCGCAAGCATACGCCGCACAAAGAAACAAAATAGTTCGAATAGATTGCCGTACTGTTACAGGCCAGTAGCTCTAACTGGTAGAGCGCCGGTCTCCAAAACCGGATGTTGGGGGTTCGAATCCCTCCTGGCCTGCCAAAATTTGTTTGTCTCATATTTTGAGACTAGTCCAGCTTGTCAGAATAACGGCAGTAAATAATTAACTGCCAGGAGCTATAGCGTGCAAAAAGTCACTGCTTTTTTTGAATCAGTAAAGCTTGAGCTTGAAAAAGTCACTTGGCCTACACGCAAGGAGACAATTGCAACGACTGGTGTCGTAATTGTAATTGTTGTGCTGATTTCTTTTTATCTTGGCGCTTGTGATCTAATTCTGGCTAAACTTTTACGTTTGATACTAGGATAAAGGGTCCATCTATGTCCATGAAATGGTATGGAGTACATACATATTCAAGCTTTGAAAACAAAGTACGTCTCAATTTGCTCGAAAGCATCAAGAACGAGGCAATGGAGAGTTTCTTTGAAGAAATCCTTATTCCTTGTGAGACTGTTGTTGAGCTAAAAAAGGGCGAAAAGAAGACATCATCAAGAAAGTTTTTCCCTGGTTATATACTGGTTAGAATGGAGTTAACTGACGAAACGTGGCACCTTGTGAAAGAGACTGCCAAGGTAACCGGTTTTGTTGGTGGCAACACCCCCTTTCCTATCGCTGATGATGAAGTCAATAAAATTATGCGTCGCATGGAAGAGGGCGCTGAGAAACCACGGCCTAAAGTATTATTTGAAGTTGGTGAGACCGTACGTGTTATCGATGGCCCGTTTCTTAATTTTTCAGGGGTTGTTGAAGATGTTAAGCCAGACAAAGGTAAATTACGTGTGACCGTGACAATTTTCGGCCGTGCAACCCCAGTTGAACTCGAATTTATGCAGGTTGAAAAAAACTAATACGGATTCATTTGTTAATGTAATAAGGTTGGGCATAAGTTTTTTATAAAGGAGCATTTATGGCAAAGAAGATAACCGGATACATTAAATTACAGGTACCAGCAGGCAAGGCTAATCCTTCGCCTCCAATTGGACCTGCCCTGGGTCAGCATGGCGTCAACATCATGGAGTTTTGCAAGGCATTCAATGCTAAGACGGCACATGATGAAGGAACAATTACACCAGTTGTGATAACTGTTTATGCCGATAGATCTTTCACCTTCATTACCAAGACACCTCCAGTGCCGGTATTGATAAAGAAAGCACTTGATATCAAGAGTGGCTCACCGGTTCCCAATAAGACCAAAGTTGGCAAGTTAACCAAAGCACAGGTTGAAGAAATCGCCAAGAAAAAGATGCCTGATCTTAATGCTGCGTCACTTGAAGCAGCCATGAGAACAGTTGAAGGTACTGCCCGCTCAATGGGCGTAGATATCGCCTAATTTGTAACACTATCTATTAATCAAGATCCCTAGAGAGGTTGTATCATGTCAAAAAGCGCAAAGAAACATTCTGAAGCAATGTCAAAGATCGACAGAAACAAGGTTTATCCACTTGGGACTGCTGTTGATGTTGTGAAACAGACCGCTTATGCAAAATTTGATGAGACTGTCGATGTTGCTGTTAAATTAGGAGTTGACCCACGCCACGCCGACCAGATGGTTCGTGGTGCTGTTGTTCTTCCTAATGGACTCGGTAAAAATGTCCGTGTTCTTGTTTTTGCAAAAGGTGAAAAAGAGAAAGAAGCTCTTGATGCCGGCGCAGATTATGTTGGTTCCGATGATCTGGTAGCTAAGATCCAGGGTGGTTGGTTCGATTTTGATACGGCCATTGCAACTCCAGATATGATGGGTGTTGTCGGCAAGATTGGTAAACTTCTCGGACCACGCGGTCTTATGCCGAATCCAAAGGTCGGAACGGTAACCTTTGAGGTTGGCAAAGCTGTCAAGGAATCAAAAGCCGGTAAAGTAGAATTCCGAGTCGAGAAAGCTGGTATTATTCACGCACCCGTCGGGAAAGTTTCTTTCGACGCAGAAATGCTCAAAGGGAATCTGCTTGCACTTGTTGAAGCGCTTCTTAAGGCGAAACCATCTGCAGCTAAAGGTACATATATCAAGAAGATTTCGCTCTCATCTACGATGGGTGCCGGCATCAATCTTGATATCAGTGATGTAACCGCACAAATTTAATTTATATTGTTTAGCCAAAGTCAAAGACAGCAGGCGCGTCTATTGTGCGCATAATCAGTTTACTGAACCTGCCGAGACTTGGGTATCGCTTTTGCGTTCCTGACTTTGGCCGAGGCTCTGCCTCACATACCAAAAGAAAGGAGGATGTCGCTTGAACAAAAACACAAAACAAGAATTAGTCGTCGAGATGCATGAGCGACTGACACGTGCCAAGGCAGTTTTTCTCGCTGATTTTCGCGGGATGAATGTAGGGCAGGCCACAACGCTTCGCAATGAGCTGCGTGCTGCGTCAGTCGAATACAAAGTATTCAAGAATACTTTGTTTGATCTTGCTGCAAAAGGTACTGATATTGAGTGTATCAGCTCGTTCCTTACCGGCCCAACCGCCATAGCTATCAGCTATGACGATCCGGCAAGTGCAGCAAAAGTGCTCAATAAGTTTGCTAAAGATCCACAAGGCAAATTTGTATTAAAAGCTGCTGTACTTAGCGGTAAACTGCTTGATGTTAAGCAGATCCAGGCATTGGCTGACCTGCCCTCGCGTGAGGTTCTCATCGCTAAGATGCTCGGATCCATGCAGGCACCTGCTACAAACTTTGTTGGCGTGCTTGCAGCACTCCCTGGTTCGCTTGTACGCGTACTAGATGCAATCCGTGTACAAAAAGAAGCAAACTAACCAGTAGCAAATATTTCATATAAACAAAAATCATATTCGGAGGATTTACCTAATGTCTATCACAAAAGAAGATGTAATCAGCTTTATCGAAAAAATGACTGTTCTTGATCTCGCAGAACTCGTAAAAGAACTTGAAGAAAAGTTCGGCGTTTCTGCAGCTGCACCAGTTGCTGCTGCCGCTGCTGCCGGTCCTGCTGTTGCTGAGGTTGCTGAAGAGCAGACTGAGTTTGACGTTATCTTGAAAGCTTGTGGCGCCAACAAAATCAATGTTATCAAAGTAGTTCGTGCTCTTACGAGCCTCGGACTTAAAGAAGCAAAAGACGTTGTTGACGGTGCACCAAGCACTGTAAAGACTGGCGTTTCAAAGCAGGAAGCTGATGATGCACTTAAGCAGCTGTTAGAAGCTGGTGCAGAAGCATCCATCAAATAGAACCCGGATTTGTTGTCTTTATCAGAGCCAAGGTCGCCCGGAGCGGCCTTGGCTTGTGCTGTTTCGGGAAGACTTTAACATAAAATACTTCTGACATTCCAGTAGGTTACATTACTTTTCTGGATCCAGTTACGATACCCGCCAAAGGAGAAGCCATGGCTTATTCTATTGCCAATAATCACCTCTTGCGTAAAAACTTTGCCAAGATAAAGAACATAATTGAAATCCCGAATCTAATTGACATTCAGAAAGATTCATATCGTCGTTTTCTTCAACAGGAAATGACATCTGAGTCACGCGTGAATACAGGTCTTGAAGCCGTATTTAGAAGCGTTTTCCCGATCAAGGATTTCAGTGAGAGCGCTTCACTCGAATACGTATCGTATGCGCTCAATAAGCCGAAGTACGACGTGGATGAATGTCATCAGCGCGGCATGACGTACGCTGCACCGATGAAAGTTAAAGTACGTCTTGTTATTTGGGATGCCGGCAAGGACTCAACTGTCAAGGCTATTAAGGACATTAAAGAGCAAGAGGTCTACTTTGGCGAAATACCGCTGATGACAGACAATGGCACTTTTATTATCAACGGAACAGAACGTGTAATAGTAAGTCAGCTTCACCGTTCACCAGGTGTTTTTTTCGATCATGACAAAGGAAAAACGCACTCAAGTGGTAAAGTTTTGTATTCTGCACGTGTCATTCCCTATCGTGGTTCATGGTTGGATTTTGAATTCGACCATAAGGATATTCTCTATGTGAGAATCGATCGCCGCAGAAAAATGCCTGCGACAGTCCTCCTAAAAGCTTTGGGGTACTCTGTAGAGCAACTTCTTAACTACTACTACAAAAGCGAAGAAGTTTTTATTGGTGCCGACTCCATATCTAAAAGTATCGAGCCCGAGCTTCTCACTCTTCAAAAGACAATCATTGACGTAACAGATCCAGCAAATGGTGAAGTTCTTGTTAAAGCAAACCGCAAATACACTAAATCTTCAATCAAGAAAATGCAAGAACGTGGCATTAAAACTGTACCTGCCATAATTGATGACATAATTGGCCGTTATGCTTCCTCTGACATAGTTGACCCGACAACAGGTGAAATCATTGTTGAATGTAATGATGAGATAACTCTTGATCGTTTCGATGAAATCAAGGCACGCGGTGTAAATAGTTTTAAATTACTCTATATAGACAATCTGCACATTACGTCCTCATTTCGTGACACTTTGCTGATTGATAAAATCAGTTCAAGCGACGAAGGACTTATAGAAATATATCGTCGTCTCCGTCCCGGAGACCCTCCAACCTTAAAAAGTTCACTGGCACTCTTTGACAACCTGTTTTTTAATCCAGAGCGTTACGATCTTTCAGCCGTCGGCCGACTGAAATTAAATTACAAACTTGGACTTAAGGTTTGGCAGGACTGCATGGTTTTAAACGCTCCAAGCATGTTAAGTAATGAAGACGTTGTTAGTTTCGAAGCCTTAATTTCCCGAATAACCGGCTCAAGTGATCCTTTTTCTCAGTATTTGATGATGAGGCTTCCCACTGATCTCACTAAGAATCTTAAAAAGGTTGAAATAGGCCAATCTACTCCTGACAAACTCAAAGAGCAGTTGTTGCACGAGCTTAACAATCTTATTCGTGATAACGATTTCTTCCAAAAAGACCTATTTTCTACATTCGGTATGTCGAAAGCTACGAATAAATTGTCTGACGCAATAGATCAGGCTGGTTTTGATGAGAATCGTAGACTTATAGAAACTCTTAGACGTAACAGAATGGTTTTTGAAGATCTGTTTAACACTGAAATTAAGTTTGCGGTAAAGAACGATATCCTTGAAATCGTTCGCTACCTGATTGAACTTAAAAACGGTCGTGGCACAATTGACGACATTGACCATCTTGGCAACCGTCGCGTTCGTGCCGTTGGTGAATTACTTGAGAACCAGTACCGTATTGGTCTTGTTCGTATGGAACGAGCCATCAAAGAGCGCATGAGTCTGCAGGAAGTTGAAAATCTTATGCCTCACGATCTCATTAACTCAAAACCGGTTTCGGCTGTAGTTAAGGAGTTTTTTGGATCTTCACAGCTATCACAGTTTATGGATCAGACCAATCCTCTTTCCGAAGTAACGCACAAACGACGTCTTTCAGCGCTTGGACCAGGCGGCCTGACCCGTGAGCGCGCCGGTTTTGAGGTACGTGACGTACATCCAACTCACTATGGCCGTGTTTGCCCGATTGAAACGCCTGAAGGACCAAACATTGGGTTAATTGCTTCATTGTCAACGTATGCCCGAATCAACGACCATGGTTTTGTGGAGACACCATACCGAATCGTTCAGGAAGGTAAAGTTACCTCTAAAGTCCGCTTCTTCTCTGCTCTTGAAGAAGAGGGACATGCAATTGCCCAGGCAAATGCTG
>CAIRND010000292.1 GCA_903879825.1 uncultured Geobacteraceae bacterium | reverse complement strand
GTCTTTATCATGCCGGTCCTCCCGAAGCTGTACCTGCACCAGCAGCAGCGAGCTTTACCGCTGCAGCCAACTGGAGCACATCTTGTTCTGTCGTCTGCCACGAACACATAAAACGTGCGCCACCTGAGCCGATAAAAGAATAGAAATGCCAACCGGCAGCCCGGAGTGCCGCGACCACTGTTTCGGGCATCTCAACAAACACGGAGTTGGCCTGACGCGGGTACATGATGCTGACGCCGGCGATGCCGGCAAGATGCTGTTCAAGTAAGGCGGCACAACAATTGGCGTGGCTGGCGTTTTTGAGCCAGGCACCGCCTTCAAGCATGCCGATCCAGGGCGCAGAAATAAAGCGCATTTTTGACGCCAACTGCCCCGCCTGTTTGCAGCGGTAATCGAATTCATGCGCCAGCTCACGGTCAAAAAAGACGACCGCTTCACCGATTGCCATGCCATTTTTCGCCCCCCCCAAACAGAGTACGTCCACTCCGGCCCGCCAGGTTATATCAGCCGGTGCAACATCCAGAGACACAACCGCATTGGCGAAACGGGCGCCATCCATATGCACCCGCAGCCCATGGCGTTTGGCCAAAGCGCTGGCCGCCTTGATTTCATCCGGCGTGTACACCGTGCCGACTTCAGTCGCCTGTGTCAGACTCAGCACCTTTGGGCGGGGATAATGAATATCGCTGCGCCGGGTGATGGTTCGCTCAACCTCTGCGAGATCGAACTTGCCGCCGGGACCGTTCACATGCAGCAACTTGGTGCCATTCGAAAAGAACTCAGGAGCTCCGCACTCGTCGGTCTCCACATGAGCCAGCTCATGACAGATAACACTATGGTACGAGCGGCACAGTGACGCCAGCGCCAGTGAATTGGCCGCGGTGCCATTAAAAACAAAGAACACCTGGCACTCTGTTTCAAAAACCTGGCGTAGATGTTGACAAGCCCGTTCAGTCCATATGTCATCACCATACGAAGGGACAAATCCGGTGTTGGCAGTCTGCATGGCCTGCAGCGCTTCCGGGCAGATTCCGGCATAATTATCACTGGCAAACTGGTTATATGTGTGCATCTGATTTTGCTGTTCCACACTGTTCTCCACGGTAACATTCATTAGCAGCATGCCCGGCAATTTATCACCTGTTTTACTTTGATACCAGAAATTTCCCGCAGGAACGATGACAACCATTGAATAGTCGGAGACAAATGACTATGATGCCCACCATCTACCAATACAAAGGACGCTGTAAAACCATATGCGACTTTCAAACAAAATAGTTCTTGTCTGTTTTTTTACCGCGATCCTCGTCGGCTTCACCGTGCTGCGGACACCGTCTGTGACGGATAGCCCTGCGGCATCACCGGGCGACGAAGGCAAAGAGGATCTCTCGCGAGTCGAATACCCGAGTCTGAAGTCCATCAAATGGCATGCCCAGTTTATAGAACCACACCAGTCACTTGAATCCCTTTTTGGCGCGGATTGGATTCTGGTCGCACGTTTCAACCGGGTAGACCGCCGCCATATTTATCCCGGCATGACGATTAAAGTCCCTGACAACATTGAAGATATCCGCACCTATACTCCAATGCCACGTTTCTATCAGCCGGCTGCCCGCCACGAAAAATATATACTTGTCGATGTAACAGAACAATGGCTCGGCGCCTATGAACATGGCAAGCTGGCATTTTCAACCCCGGCCGCAACCGGCAAAGCGACCACCGAAACACCCATCGGCCTGTTCAACATATCCGCCCGCGACCTTAACCACACTTCGTCACTCTATAAAACAGCTAACGACGAAGAGCAGTATCCAATGGACAATGCCCTCCGCTTTCATATCGACACGGATAATGTTTCATACTGGCTGCATGCCCGCGATTTGCCCGGGCGACCGGCATCACACGGCTGCATCGGCCTGTTTGACGAAGAGATGCAAAAACGGGTCTTTGACACACCGCAACTGCCGGTATTGAAGGATTCACAAAAGCTTTACGAATGGGCAGCGGGGGAAGAAGAGTACGAAGACGATATGGGAGAGGCGGAAGAACTGGAAGACGGGCCTGTTGTTGAAGTACGCGGCAGCCTGCCCCGGTATCTGGACAGGCCGCCCGCACAAAAACATCTTAACTGAGTTGTATCACCTTATTTCGCAAGCCATTTTGCAACATCTTTCGCATGATAGGTAATGATGATATCGGCTCCGGCCCGTTTGAAAGCTATCATCGTTTCCATCACGACCCGCTCCTCTTCGATCCAGCCCCGCTCGGCAGCCCCTTTAATCATGCTGTACTCGCCTGAAACATTATAGACCGCCAGCGGCAGATCATACTCGTTACGCAGGTCACGCAGGATATCCAGGTAGGGCAGCCCCGGTTTCACCATGATGATGTCAGCCCCCTCTTCAATATCTGAAGCAGCTTCACGCAACGCTTCACGGCGATTGGCCGGATCCATCTGGTAGCTGCGGCGATCGCCGAACTGTGGCGTCGATTCTGCCGCTTCCCGGAATGGCCCGTAGTAGCCGGATGCATATTTTACTGCATAGCTCATGATCGGAATCGCATCATAGCCGTTTTTATCCAGAAGCGCACGAATGGCACCCACGCGCCCATCCATCATATCGGACGGAGCCACCATATCTGCTCCCGCCTGAACGTGTGAAAGGGCTTCACGGGCCAACAGCTCCAATGTCGAGTCATTATCAACATCGCCGTTTTTGATAATCCCGCAATGTCCATGGTCGGTATATTCACACATGCAGACATCGGTAATAACCGCCAGTCCCGGCACATCCTTTTTTATCGCCCGAATCGTTTCCTGAATAATGCCGGTATCCGAATATGCGTCACTACCAACCGCATCCTTGCATTCAGGGATGCCAAACAGCAGTACCGCCGGAATACCAAGATCACGAACCTCTTTGGCCTCGGCAACTATATTTTCAATCGATTGCTGGTAAATACCCGGCATGGAAGA
The DNA here is from genome assembly GCA_903879825.1 of uncultured Geobacteraceae bacterium. Lineage (GTDB taxonomy): Bacteria > Desulfobacterota > Desulfuromonadia > Geobacterales > Pseudopelobacteraceae > JACRCG01. The sequence goes on along the minus strand of CAIRND010000292.1, from coordinate 3,653 downwards.
TATTTCTTTTTTGATTCCGCTGCCAAATGCGGAAAACATCGGGTAGACAAGATCGTTAACTGAAATGGATGTTTCCCGAACCATCCGACGGAAGGTCTCACTCCCTCTGATTCTGCGGGCACGAAATTGTGGGAAAAGCATGTACAACCTCCGGGGACTTCAAGTGTTTTCGAAATCAGTCTGGTTAAACAGATGAATATGAATGCTCTATTTCTTACGGCGATCCATCAAAGAAATCACCTTGGGTGCCCCACCCTCCTGGCGTATCTTCTGCGCCAGCTCTTTGTCGAACTTTTCCTTCTCTATCCGCTCCATCTCGACCGGTGAAATAACATCTTCCAGACGAAGCGGCGTACCGTCCATGGTAAAATTAGCGCCTTCAATCTGGAAATCGTCAAGAATCCAGGTAAATACCTGCATCGGAAACGTGAGGACTAATAATTTCACCTGCCACCAACCGGGCTTTATATCGGGCTCAATTTCCTCTACACGGGCATAGAAGCCCGGTTTATTGTCTACGTGAATAAGTACCAAGTCATGAATAGTCGCCATTTTATGAGCCCTTACATCTTTAAATTTGGATTAACGGTATTTCTGCCCGCCCAAAGCAGCAGCGGGGTTCCGAGAGGTTCACCAGTCAACCGCGAGGCCTCGTGGAGGCATTCACGCAGCACACGTTCCTGCTCGTCGAGAATCAATCTGGCTGACGGAGACAGTTTCTGATCAATGGCAACGCAAATAAACAAAATACAGTCCGCCGGGCGCATGCCCGGCTCCATGCGACACCCAGAGGCAGTCCCATACGGGCAGACCGGTTTTTGAGAAAAATCCGGCGTGATCAAAGCTTCTGCGGCGATACACGCCAGTACGTCACAGACATTAATTCGGTACTTTCCGTTCAGACAGCAGGCACCTCTACATTCACGGCAGACATCGGCGGCGTCAACGTCTGCAATGACCGCCGCAAGCACTTCCTTCGTCTGGCGATAGCGGGTCAGCACTGTTGTCAGTGCCAGCTCGACATCTCCGGCGAGATCAGCGCGCAGAGTAGTAAGGCGCGCCGTTGCACGTTTCCAAAGTTCCTGATCGTCCACGGACATTGTATCTGTTCTTCCTGCCTTGTTGCTCATGTCATACTGTTTATTTTGGTTGAAGCAGTCCGTAAGCCGGGTTCTGTTCCCGAGTCGGGTTACCCCTTCCCGGGCGATGGTCATTCATCTGGGTATGCCGTTACCGACACCCTCAAGCAACCAACCCGGAGGCACGGGCGGGCCGCCCTTAACGCCTCCCTATTTGGTCTTGCTCCTGACGGGGTTTACCTGGCATCCGACGTCGCCGCCGGACCCGGTGAGCTCTTACCTCACCCTTTCACCCTTACCTGCCAAGGCAGGCGGACTTCTCTCTGTGGCACTTATCCCTGGGGTCACCCCCGCTGGACGTTATCCAGCGTCACGCCCTATGGAGCCCGGACTTTCCTCCACCGGATATACCGGCAGCGGCCACCTGGACTACTTCAACCAAACTCAATGCAGAAGCGGCGTATATACGCTCCTACGACTGCGGTTGTTGCAACTTGAGGATCAGAATGCGCTGACAATGCGGACAGGCCAGCAACTCCTCATATTTGTACAGATTATTATACAACTGTGGTGGCAGGTGCATATTGCATCCCATGCAATAGCCATCTTTTGCAATGGCAAGAGCCTGACCGCGGCGCTGTTCGCGAAGAATGGTAAATTTCTTCACCAGGCCGGCTGACAACCCTTTTGTTACGCTTTCCCGACGGCTGATACTTGCATCGATATCTGCCTGGATTTTATCAATTTCAGCCTGTTTTTCCGTTGTGCGCTGAGCAGCGTTCTCGGCAAGCTCGTCACATCGGCTCTTTTTTGCGGCAAGACCAGTGGAGATTTCTTCAATCTGACTGATCTTTTGCAGCAATAGCTCCTCAATATCAGTTACCTGTTTCTTGGCAGCGGTAATTTCACGCCCAACCGCCTGAAACTCCTTATTGGTTTTGATCTCCTTCATGTTTGTTTCCGAGCGGACGATGTTTTCCAGCTCAGCTGCGTGCGTCACCTCCAAAGCACTCTTTTCGGCTTCACCCTGCACGCAGGCTGCTTCAAGCGTGACAACCTCTTCACGAGCGGCATCCAAACCCTGGGTAATTCCGGCTAACTCAGCCTGCAAACCATTCTGAGCGGCCTTAAGGGTGTCAATCAGTTGATCGACTTCCTGTAATTCTTCCAACATATCCAGTTTCTTTTTCAAATTAATTCCCCTTTGCTACGAATTTGTTTTTGACTGTTCCTGACTATATTCGAAACGGATCATGTTCCGTTCGGCACGCTTCTACATGACAATCTTTGTAACCAGCGGCAGCAACCGCCCGGCAAAGCCTCTCCGTAATTTCGTTCACCATAATTATTTCCGTGGGGAAATGGCCGGCATCAATCAGGGCTACCCCCAAATCTTCGGCGTCACGAGCCTCGTGATACTTGACATCACCGGTCACCAGCACATCTGCACCGGCTCTGGCCGCATCACGCAGTAACGATGAACCGCTGCCGCTGCACAGTGCCACCTTTGAAACTTTGGTGGCCGGGTCACCCACATATCGAAGCGCCGGTGCGGTCAAAACTCTTTTAATTTGCTCAGCATACTCCGCCAGCGTCAGCGACTCCGGCAGTGTGCCGATGCGACCAAGACCCAGCTTTTCACCTTCATTCAGAACCGGGTAGATATCAAAAGCCGGCTCCTCGTAAGGATGTGCCGCCAATAACGCCTTAACCGCTCGCTCTGTTTGTGCGCGCACTATCAGCAGCTCGAGCCGCTCTTCAGGCACCTGTGACATAACACCGGCCACTCCGATAAAAGGTTCCGCCCCCGCACAAGGTGTAAATGTCCCTACGCCATCTGCGGCAAATGAGCAGTCGCGATAGTTTCCCTGCAGCGCGGCAAAGGGAAACAGCGCTGATCGAAGCCGCTCCACATGGTCAACAGGAACGAAAACAACCAGCTTAACCAGTTCGCAGGTAGTGGTGACCCTCAGCGGCACACAGTGGGAAAGGCCGATTTTATTCGCCAGCAGGTCATTCAGACCATCGCGGGCAATGTCGTAGTTGGTGTGCATGGTAACGATCGACAGTCCACCTTTAATTGCCTTATGAATGGAAGCGCCATGCGGTGATGATGTTGAGATCGACTTGAGTGGTTTGAAAATCAGAGGGTGATGAGTGATGAGTAGTTGGCAGGAAGAGTCCAGAGCCGAATCAATTACATCTGGTGTTGGATCAAGGGCTACCATGATCCGGCTTACTTCGGCAGCAGGGTCGCCGATCTGTAGACCGGGGTTGTCCCACGCTTCCGCCAGAGCAACCGGAGCTATTTTGTTAATAATACCAACTAGATCTGCCGTTTTTGGTATTTTCATTGGCTACAATCAAAAAGAGTGCAACCTTTCGGTGTGCACTCTCGTGTTGAGGTATGGTAACGGGACGTTCCCAAATATCTGGCCGGCATCCGGCATTTTCCCCTCGAAGTATGAAATGGTGGGCCCACCAGGACTCGAACCTGGGACCAACCGGTTATGAGCCGGTGGCTCTAGCCAACTGAGCTATAGGCCCGTAGGGGAGTTGCATAATAGTGGAGAC
>CAIRND010000291.1 GCA_903879825.1 uncultured Geobacteraceae bacterium | reverse complement strand
TATTGAAATTGTAGGCAGGAATTGCGTATTTACCGGCCATAGCCTTAGCAAACATCTCGTTCGTGTTGGACAACCCTAAGTCACTGTAGTGAACCTTCAGTTTTTCCATTTCATCCCCCTCGGGTGCTTTGAAGTATGTGCGGCTATTTAAGTGGTATACAGCCGGCACGGCTGATAGAAATACCATGCAACTACCGTATAATCAAGGTGTAAACTCTGAACATATCTAATCGACAAAAACCTGAAGCACTAATACGGTGAAGTGTGCAGCACAACCCCACCACGCAACAATTACAGCGTCAGTGCGCCATTATGAGCGGGAAGACGAAGCGGCGTAAAATGGGAGGCACCCCACTCAAGAATAGCTCTGCAGGAACATGCAGCAAGGTCAGGTGGAGGGTTTTGACCGAGGAAACCGAGTGCTGCCAGAAGCAGTATCCGCTCTCTACCGGTCACAGAGCCCTGTTGGCATGAAAGCAGATTGTCACGCTTACTCAGTTTGGAACCATCCGGACCGGTGACCAACGGCAGATGGCAATAGTCCGGATGTGGATAGCCGAGAAGCCGCTGCAGATAGATCTGACGTGGAGTCGAATCCAGTAGGTCCTCCCCCCGCACCACCTGATTCACCCCTGCAAGATAATCATCCACAACGACCGCCAGTTGGTAGGCAAACTCCCCATCACCACGTCTCAGTATGAAATCACCTGAAACAGCAGGGAGACTCTGACAGAGCTTACCCGTGCGCAGGTCAGAAAAGCAGATATCCTCTTCCGGAACCCTGACCCGCCAGGAACGAATGACCGATTCACTGATTATGTTCTGACCCCGGCACCGGCCGGAATACGGAATACTGCCATCTTCCCCATGGGGTGCTGAAGCACTAATGGCAATGTCCTTACGTGAGCAGCAGCAGGGATAGACAACACCCTTCTGCTGAAGAGCAGAAAACGCACGCTGATATTCTTGCTGATGCAAACTCTGACGGGCAACAGTACCGTCCCAAAGCAGACCAAACGACTCCAGTGTCCGCATGATGTCGTCTGCCATACCGGGTACCTGACGAGGCACATCCAGATCATCAAGACGCAGCAGCCACCGACCACCGGCACGTTTCGCCATTAGATAGCTCCCGACCGCCGCCACCAGAGAGCCGACATGTAACGCGCCGGTGGGAGAAGGGGCAAAGCGACCGACAACGTGAACTTCGGTGCTGCGGTTCACTGATATGTCTTTGTCAGCTGCCGAAGGAACAGCAATAATCGGTGACAACCGACATCTTCATCAGAAAAACTGAATTTGCTGGTACGTTAAACGATTCTCCGACGACAACTTTTTTCCACTCGTGTTCGCCTTGTAACTGCCACTTCAACTCACCCGAAAGAACCTCCATGATCTCAGCTACCCCGGTGGAAAACTCATATTCTCCCGGCTGCATAACTCCGAGTGTTTTTTTGCTGCCATCAGGAAACAGTACCGAACGACTAGTAACCTGACCACCAAAATAGATATTGGCTTTTTTAACTACGGTAACGTTGTTGAATTCTGACATGTTTCCTCCTCATGGATTGTGTTATGCGGCACGTTATAACGCTTTCAGGCGGTGTGAGCAAATAAAAAACCCGCTAAATTTCTTAGGCGGGTCATTTTTACATTATTTTTTTCGCTCACTCAGTTAAACGTGCCCCGAATCAGATCAGCTCTCCAGGCAACGGTCGTTTGACGCGAAGAGGGTGAAACGACCAACTCCGGGATAATTGTTGGAAAAGCTACTTTGATACGGCCATTTTCAACTTCAGCAAAGGCGCGAGCAGATTTGGCTAATCCGTAGGCAGTACCGGCCAGAACACCCGAAGCAGCACCGTATGCAATATAATTTAAATTTTTAAAAGGCTGTTTCTCAAAGATCATTACAGCACCGCCGACAAGACCACCGATGGCCGCTCCGTAAAATGCATCGGTAAAAACTTCCTTGATTGTGTCGTCAGCTGCACACGCTGAGGAAGCGGTAGCCAAAAGTGAAACCAGCGTCATGATTGCTGCGAACTTTCTCAATTGTTTCATAGTGTTTCCTCTCAGTATCACTGAATTTTATCTTTTTGCAGGTTTTTTCTAACATGCCTGTATGCATTCCGTCAAGTCGATTTTTCACAACTAACTGATTTTATATATATTAGTTGATTTTGTTCTCTATAACAGCAGAGAGGAAGCTAACCGCTCTTCGTCATCCCGGCTGTTCACTTCACCATCGAGACGCGCCTGCAGCAAACGATTCTTGATGCGTCCGATAAGCGGGCCCGGCTTCAGACCAAGCCTGCTCAGATCATCTCCGTCCAGTAACGGGACAACCGTGCGTAGCCGGGTCAGATAAAACGACACAAAGCGCCTGATCTGCTCGCTTCTTGCTCGGGCGGCAAGATACAACAACATCTCCAGCGTGAATACGCTACACCACGCATAGATCTGGCTGTTTCGTACCTCGGCAGTCAACTTTAGACGCCGTTTGATCGCATTCAGAGTAGTGAAAACCTGATGACGCTGGCTGCAAAGCTGCGAGGCCAGCCGTCCGGGAATTGCCAGTCGGTTGCACACATCGCTGAACGCTTCCGGTGTGAGTCCATCGCATAACGCCAGAAGGTATACCTGCCATGGCTCACAGCGATCCTCAAGATAGAGGAGCCGAAACCATGCCATCACCTGCCGGGCTTCCTGCAGTACCCGCTCCGTATCCGGTATCAACTTGAGCGCGGGATGTATAACGTGAAGAAGACCAAACGAAGACATACGCCCGATTGCCGCCATCGGCTCTTTTTCGCGCATAATCTGTACCAGCTCACTCAGCAGGCGCTCCCCCCCCAATTTATCGAGTAGATGCATCCGTACCGCGCTGCGTATCAGATTTTCGCTATGGGGAGCTATATGAAAACCAAGGCGCTGCTCAAAGCGGATTGCCCGAAAGACACGGGTCGGATCTTCTACAAACGACAGGTTGTGCAGCACCCTGACTACACGCTCCTGAATATCCTGCTGAGCGCCAAAATGATCGGTCAACTGACCAAAGCGACCCTTGTTTATGCAGAGAGCCAGTGTATTTACCGTAAAATCACGTCTATACAGGTCATGACGGAGCGAAGCACGTTCAACCGTCGGCAGAGCACCGGGGGAGTCGTAATATTCCAGACGGGTACTGGCCACATCGATTTTGCGACCATCAGGCAAAATCAGCACCGCCGTGCCGAATTTTTGATGACTGCGTACCCTGCCCCCGTAGCGTCCGGCAAAATATTCCGCAAAGAGAATGCCGTCCCCTTCGACCGTCACATCGATATCAAGGTTGGCGGTGCCGAGCAACAGGTCACGTACAAAACCACCGACAACGTAGACAGACAGTCCCAACCCGTCACCGGCGTCACCCAGTTGCTGCAGAGTCTCGCGGATTTCAGCCGAAAGCCGCTTGCCAAGCAATCCAGCTACAGAGCGGGTTCGGGTGGGAACGTTCAGCGATGCCAGGTCATAGAGGGCAGCGCTCTGACCACGGCGACCGCCATACATATGCCGCATCAGGTCGGTTCGTGTCACCGCACCCGCCAGATGCGTTCCATCAAATACCGGTACAAAGCGGCGATTCCCCGTCACCATGTACGCCTGAATATCAGCCAGTGGAGTGTCTGCTGTGGCGATCAGGTATTCCGTATGCATGAAATCTGTCACCGGTGAGGCATCAAGCCCATGGTGCAGCGCTTTCTCAACCGTTTTGCGCGAAATGACGCCAACCATTTTTTCACCGGACATAACCGGCATTGCATTGCAATTATAGCGGGTCAAAAACTCCCGGGCGCCGGCTATGTCCACCGAATCAGGCATGGTTTTTACCGGCTTCGACATAATGCTCCCCGCCGTCACCTGGCGTTTGACCGAGCGGTGCAACACTCCGTCAAGCCGCTCCAACACCTGCTTCAATGTGTGGTCATGCACCACAGCCGAGGCAGCGGTGGCATGTCCGCCACCCTGAAAGCCTTTCATAATTTCACCGGCATCTATTTCAGGGATATGACTGCGGGCCACAAGATAAACGTGCCTTTCCATGGCGACCGCGATAAAGAGGGCATCCATATTTTCCATATCACGCATCAGGTGAGCCAACGAAGCGATATCACCGATGTAATGATCGCTGGAAGCATGGGCAATTGAAATAACTACGCCATGCACCGTACTGGTCTTGAGCGTCGTCAGCAACTGTTTCAGAAGCCCCATTTGCGCCCGGGTCAATTCCGGCGTCAGCGCATCGGCAACAACCGTGAGTCGCGCTCCCTGTCCAAGCAACCAGCCTGCAACACGGTAATCTTCCGGCGTTGCCGAGGGAAACAGCAACCGCCCGGTGTCCTCATGAATCCCGAGCAGTATCAGGGTGGCTTCTTCTGCATTCAGCACGACGTCAGATTCCATCAAATGTGCAGCAAGAAGAGTCGAAGCGGAACCGCAGACCCTGATGGTCCCCCCGGTCGGCACAACACTTTCGTCTGTTACCGGGTGGTGATCATAAATGTGAATTTCCAGACCAGGACGCTCGAGGATTTCTGCAAAGCGGCCGATACGGGTCTCCTGCTGACAATCAACAATGATCAGGCGGGTGATGGCTTCAAGGGAGATATCTTTGGCGCGGGTGAAGTGGGGCAGATAGTCCGGGTGGCGTTCAACAAAATCACGCACCCCTTTTTCCTGTGAGCCAGAGAAAGCAATCAGGGCACCGGGATACAGCCGCGAAGCGGCAGCCATGGCACCCAGACAATCAAAATCGGCATTCGTATGGGTAGTGATAACGTCCATGTTCACCTGGAAACAGGTAGATACGTAGCGAGACAAGAAGAGCTATTAACCCGAAAACGGAAGTTTATTGCTTTTTTAGGATTAATAGTGCCCCTCCTGATTCAGGAGGGGCTGGGAGTGGTGAGGTTTTACAGCTGCTTTATTCCGCATCCCCGACAGGCATTGCCTTCAGGTGCCAGATTTCCTCGTTATAATTGCTGATCGTCCGGTCAGTGGAAAATTTCCCGCTGCAGGCGGTGTTCATGATGCTCATGCGGGTCCAGCGGGTGCGATCCTGGTAGGCAGTGGCCACGCGTTGCTGGGCATCGATGAAACTGCGGAAGTCTGCAGCCACCATCCAGGGGTCATAGGCGGAGCAAATTGCATTAATAATCGGGTCAAAAAGTCCGGCATCGAACAGATTGAAGTGACCACAGCGAAGAAGGTTCATAACCCGCTGCAGGTCGTCGTCATGGTTGATAATCCCATGTGGATCATAGCTCCAGCGCGATTCATCAACCTCTTCACTGGTCAGGCCGAACATGAAGAAATTATCTTCGCCGACCTCTTCAAGAATCTCTATATTCGCACCATCCAGAGTTCCGATGGTTATGGCACCATTCATCATGAACTTCATATTGCCGGTTCCCGAAGCTTCCTTACCAGCGGTTGACAGCTGTTCGGAGAGATCAGTACCGGGGCAAATAATCTCCATGGCGGTCACGCTATAGTTGGGAAGAAAGGCCACTTTAAGGCGATCACCAACGGCCGGATCGGCATTAACCACCTCTGCCACGTTATTAATCAGCTTGATAATCAGCTTTGCCATTGCATAGCCGGGTGCAGCTTTTCCGCCGATCAGCACACAGCGATTTGTCCACCCCGCCGTATCGCCACGCTTGACACGGTCATAAAGGTGAATAACGTGCAGTATATTGAGAAGCTGGCGTTTGTATTCATGAATCCGCTTGACCTGGACATCAAAGAGTCCGTCAGGATTAAACGCGACATTACATTTGGCCAGAACAAGCGCAGACAGACGTTCTTTATTGGCCTGTTTCACCTCATGCCAACGCTGACCAAACTCAGGATCATTGGCACATTCGGCAATTTTGTGTATCTGTTGCAGGTCAGCCACCCAACCCGAGCCGATTTTTTCGGAGACAAGCTGACTCAGATCGGGGTTACAGTGCGCAATCCACCGGCGCGGGGTCACCCCGTTGGTCTTGTTGTTAAACTTGAGCGGCCACAGTTCATAGAAATCCCGGAACAAACCCTGGGTAAGCAGCTGCGAATGCAGAGCGGCGACACCGTTTACAGAAAAGCTTCCCACAATAGCCAGATACGCCATGCGAATTTGGAGTGTGTGTCCCTCCTCAATAATTGACATACGCCTCATACGCTCATTATCACCGGGCCAGCGAATGGAAACTTCGGAAATAAAGCGTGCATTGATCTCCAGAATTATCTCCAGAATTCGTGGCAAAAGCTGTCCGAAAAGCGGTAAAGGCCATTTTTCGAGCGCCTCAGGAAGCAGCGTATGGTTGGTATATGCCATTGTCTGACGGGTGATTCCCCACGCCTGATCCCATCCCATGCCCTGATCGTCCATCAAAATCCGCATCAATTCCGGCACCGCGCAGCTTGGATGGGTGTCGTTCAATTGAAAACAGTTATTGGCGGCAAATTCACTGAAATCGCCTTTATGAACCATTACCCACCGTTCGACGACGTCCTGAAGACTCGCAGACGCAAGGAAATACTGCTGGCGCAATCGCAGCACCTTGCCATTTTCACTGGCATCATTCGGATAAAGCACCATGGTAATATTTTCGGCTTCATTCTTGGTGGCAACCGATTCAGCATAGCCACCGGCGTTAAACTCACCCAGGTCAAAGGCATCAGTGGCGGCGGCTTTCCAGAGTCGCAGAGTGTTGACGGTCCCATTGCGATATCCGGGGATCGGAATATCATAGGGAACCGCCAGTACATCCCGGCTGTCAATCCAGCGGACACGTTGCTCGCCGGTCTCGGTTTTGTAGCGTTCACAGCGACCGCCAAAGCGGACGTGCTGGGTGAATTCCGGCCGTTCCTGTTCCCACGGGTTGCCATCGCGCAGCCAGTGATCCGGCTCCTCCACCTGGCGACCATCCACGATACGCTGGCGGAACATGCCATATTCATAACGGATACCGTAGCCCATTACCGGCAGCTGCAGTGTGGCACAACTATCAAGAAAACAGGCAGCCAAACGACCAAGGCCACCGTTACCGAGTCCGGCATCAATCTCGGCTTCGGCCAGATCTTCCAGGTTGATACCCAGCTGGTGCATCGCCTCAGAGGCCGTATCGGTAATACCGAGATTCAACATGGCGTTGCCAAGTGTCCGCCCCATAAGAAATTCAAGCGAAAGGTAATAGCCGCGTTTGCAATGAGACTCAATGTAGGTGTAACGGGTCTTCTTCCAGCGTTCCATCAGCCGGTCGCGGACGGTCAGTGCCAGCGCTTTGTAAAAATAATTCACAGAATGGCAATATTTATTCTGGCCGAGACTATAGGTGAAATAGCGGCGGTAATCATGGATCAGGCCGGGGGCATCCAGCGGTAATGCGGGAAGTTCCGTCAGGCCGGGTGAGTTTATTTTTACGCGTTTCTTTTTTATAACCATTTTGCTCTCCTTCTTTACAGCACCCTTTTGTTGCTGGTGCAGGTTTAATAGATTGGAACGGGATGTGTTTTACACAGGAAATAGTACACGGTTTTGCCAGAGAAGGCAATTTTGAATAAACTGCGTGAATAAACTGCACGCTGTCAGAGCGTTTCTACCTTCACACTCCGAAAGCGCCGCACCGCTTCAGGAATGGCGTCTTCCTGTATATTTCCAAAGGCCAGGCGCAAGTAACCTTCCAGGCCGGGACCAAAGACCTCCCCCGGCAGGCACAGAATCGCTGCTTCATCCACCAGTCGCTTTGCCACCTGACGACCACTGCACGGGCTGAACGGATGGCGCACCCATGCAAAAAAAGCACCGCTGGCCACCAACTGGAACGAGTTCCCCGGACGGGTAAACTCGGTGCGAAACAGATCGTGACGACGAGCCATCATCTCCCGGTTTACCGCGACCCAGTTGTCAAGATTTTCGACACCGAATTTGACGGCCAGTTGTGTAATGCGCGGTTGGCAGACCGCCATGGTGTCTTGGGCTTTGAGGGCGTGGTGTATAAACTCTCCGGAAGCGACAAGCATTCCGGCACGGTAGCCGGTCAACGCGTATGTCTTGCCGAATGAGGCAATTTGCACGAAATGCTCACCCCACTCCGAATCATTGAACAAATCGTGCGGGCAGAGGCCACCGGGAATAAACTCATTATAGGTTTCGTCCAGAATAAGGGCGATGTTATGACGCCTTGCAACATTATACAGCTCACGAATAGTCTCCGGCGGGGTAATGACACCGGTCGGATTGCTGGGTGAGACCAGAAGGATCGCTCTGGTTCTGACAGTGATAAGACGTTCAATCACCGCCGGGTTGGGAAGCCCCCCTTCTGCCTCGACAAGCGGCGCATATACCCCGTGAATCCCCAGCATGTCGAGTGCCATGGGATGATCAAAATAATAGGGTGCCTGTACCACAACCTCATCCCCAGCACGGCACAGAGTAACAATCGCCAGCCAGAAAGCCTGACTGGCGCCTATCGTCAGGCAAAAATTGCCCGGTGACAGCCGGGCTCCGTATTTGCGACCGTAATAAGCGCAGATTGCTTCACGCACCTCTGGCAGCCCCTCATCAGGCGAATATTTTGAAACCTGCGGGTCACGCACTAATCGGGACAGGTGCTCAGTCAATTCCGGTGCCGGAGCATAATCCGGCACCGCCTGACAGAGGTCAATCAGTTCCTGGCCATCGTCCGGCCGCTCGCTCAGCCAGCGCTTAACCTCGGAAATCGGTGGGAAATGGACGTTTAAAATAAGGGGGGATACCATCATATGTATTTCATCCTCCTTCATCCCTCGAAAAAATCCATCAGGGAATGGCAAGGTAATAGAAGAGCAGAAAACAAAACACCAGCTAGCGAATCTGAAGTTGTTTCATGCCAGATTCAAAATCAAACACCTGAATCTTTAAATTATCTTCCCTCCAGAGGCAACGGATGAGATAGGCATTCTCACCATTTTTCGGGTGGTACTTTAACGGATCGACTATCCAGGTAATATCAGGATTCTGGTAAGAAGCGCGAAGCGACTGTTGGACGTATGCTCTCCCCGTAGGAGCATCAAGGACTGCAACGTAACTATGCGGGGGAAACTGTGGAATAACAATTTTCATCTCCCTCAAAAATGTCCTGACAGGTTCAGCATCATTTCCCCACACGCTCCCCCTTTCATGAACCCGTGAGTAGTGCACGTTGAAGTACAGTCCTATTACTATGACAGCGACGGTGGCTCCGACTTTACGTCCCCACCGTGAGCCGATCCCTACGAGTACAACTGCCAACGCGAGTGCTGCCCCGGCAGAAGGGAGGAAGAGATAGCGACTCATCGAATTGAATAAGTACTTTGGCACAAACTGCCCCAATGAGGTGAAGCTTTGGGGGACAAATGTGAGAAATATCCAGCCAAAGGCAAAGCAAAGTTCACGCCGACGTGGCAAGAAAAATAGCATGATCAATAGTGTTATGGGTATGAGGTACAGTAAAATACTGGAGAAATCGTACAGGCCTTCGGGAGATAATGAGAAGACGCTCCACGGGCTAAGGACTGTGTGGAGCGGCCTCAACTTGAAAAATTTGGAAGGTTCGGGATCACGGCCAACGAGGGTAAAAAATTCACGACTTCCTACTATATACAAGGTGATAATAACGCAATAAGGAGCAACTCTCTTAGCGATCGCAATAACACCCCGTTCCCCGAGGATAAGGAACTCTAGAAGGATTATAACTCCGGGAAGAGAGGCAGCTTCCTCCTTGCTAAGGATAGCAAAGATGAATGCTGCTAGTGAGGCAAGCGCAAATGGCAGGTCCCCTCCCTGCCGCCATCGAAGGTATGCGAGAAGAGACAGAATATAGAAAAAGAAGCACATGAGAGTGCTGTTAGTACATTTCCAAAGAACAGCATCAGCGCCTACAGACCCACCGACAAAGAGTATCGCTGTGAGCGCCGCGGAGACCGAGTCTGAAAGCAGTTTTTTGCTAAGGAAATAAAGAAGGAGCGCATCGGCAAAGAGCATTGCGAAAGAAAAGACGTTATAACCAACAGGATCAAAGGCGAAAAAATGAAAAATCGGCCACCATGCTAGATTAGACACAATCCGGAAGGAACCGTAACCCAGGAGAATATCAAGAAATCCTTTATACATATTTTCGACATACCGGAAATCATCATAGTCGAAGAAATTGTTCAAAAAGGGAGCATAATAAACAAACACTACAACGGCTATAATAGCGGCGACTGCCAAAGAAAACCAGCGGGCATGAATTCTATTGCTGGCATCCGGTACTTTAGACATGTGCGGGCTCCATCGAACTAGTAGATTAAAATTAATAATGGCGATTATGAATCGATTGTTTGTAAATATTTTTTGTAGGCTTTACAGGCAGGCGACCGCAGATAAAATAGTAATAATCCAAATTCGATCCCACCCTTTACGTAATCTTTCCACCTAATTTTTGATCCCTTAACATCAACCCATTCAAGAAGTGGGTATTCTACCCATTTTGTCCCGATTTCCCTTGCGGATGCCCCTAGCACCAAAGGAAACCGCGCAAGCATTTCGACGTCAAAAGTCCACCTTACTTTAAAAGGCTTAGAGAAAATGTCCTTTAATGCTGGTGAGTTACGGAAGATCTTAGCCCCGCACTGAGTGTCATAAATTCTAATACCAAGCAGCATTGACGCAAAGGTTGCGAACAACCTCCCTAAATAATGCCGAAGCGCCTTTCGCTCTATTTTTCGTCCCAGAAGGCAGACCCTTGAGCCAATAACGGCGTCCACATCACCGTTATCAAGTAGAGCACAGAACTCATCGATCATGTGAAGTGGCGTAGCCAAATCAGCATCCCAGTAACCTACATTATCAATAGCGCCACCTTGTGCCTTCAGTATCCCTCTTCTTACGGCCTCAGCTTTACCGGAGTTTTTATCCAGGGTCATTATTTCGACCTGTTGTACATTCTTATTTTTTATCGAAGTAAGGACAGCCAATGTGTCATCGTCACTTCCATCATTTACGAAGAGGAAAACAAGGTCCCGGTTTTTCTCCAAGGAAGAGAGGAAGGCCTCCGGTTTGAGGCGCTGCGACTCATTATAACAGGGGATTACTATCAGCGTTTTTCGCACAGAACCCATCCAGTAAGGCCCGGAATTTTAATTCCCAGCCGGTTTACGATAGACAGAATAATATTGTCGAGCATAAGAAATCCAGTAACAAAAGAGGTAACACTGTTACCTCTGCGCCAGTGTCCTACACCTTCGTTGCATTGAGCAGCATTGAAAAATTTAAAAAAAATTAACTTTGGAAGCAGCAGAGAAGAGAACAAGTAGCCGGACCGGCGAACTTCAAGGCCGCAGGCTGTGGTGAGTTGCGTTAGATCCTTCAAGCTGTAGCGCCGGTAGTGTCCGAGGAAGGCGTCGTGACCACTGTAAATGAATTGAAAGGCAGGGACAGTTATCATTACACAACCTTTTTTCCGAAGGTAGTGGTTGACCAGGTTTCCTAGAAATAATGTATCATCCTGAACATGCTCGATGACGTCGAGCAGAAGTATAAGGTCAAATTCCCTCTTAGCAGGCATTTCTCTTTGAAAGGTAATACCAGTATTCTCAGAATTGAGCGTTGAAATCAATTCATCAGAGAGGTGTAAATCTACAGCAGCGACCTGTTTTTTTCGCAGATTAGCGAAGAGCCCCATTGAAACAAAACCGTCCCCACACCCAACATCAAGAATTTTCATGCCCTCGTACAAAAAGTTTACCAATATATTTTGCACTGCCTTCAGACGAGCCATTTCCCATGGATGCCTCCTATCATTATTGGTGCACCTCTCTTTTAGATCCATTTTTATAGGCACCTAGCGATATATAATGTTTGTAGTGAATGCGCGATGCGCTTATATCCCACATCGCTAACGTGTATGTCAATCGCTCCACCGTCCAAAAATGAGAATAGACAAAATGACACCAGAATTATTGATGAATCTTTCATGGATTTTCCCTACTAAGTAGCAGTGGTTCATTGAATTAAACTGCGGTATTTCGACATAAACAAAGTCATTCAATCAAAAAACATCTCCTCAACGGCACGAACTTTTCAAAAAAATTCAACCGATGATTCAGCAAACACCATCGACAAAACTCCGCCACAACTCCCGCTGAAAGTTCCGCATCCCCTTCCGTCCGGCAGCACAATAAAACCATCGGACAAACGTATGGTTCTAGTCACATTTTCCCCTACAAAATTCATATTTTATGTTGACACAGACCTTGACCGACGGTATAAGTTCCTGTACGTGGAAAAAAGTGGAAGATTGTGGAAATAAAGGCCATCGAGACGATTATGTTCAGGGGAATTTTCGAGACAACAGTAGACGCAAAAGGGCGCACCAGCCTCCCGGCCAGATTCCGTGAGATTCTGGTTGGCACGCATAGCGACGAGCGTTTTTTCCTGACCAATTCGGTTCCGGTAGATCTGGGAGACGGCCACTACAGCTCCGGCCTGCTGATTTTTCCCTACAAGGAATGGTTCGTTTTTGAGGAGAATTTCCGCATCAGCAAGGGCTTCACGTCTGATCAGCGCAAAAGCATCATGCGCACAATTATTTCACCGGCTCAGGAATGTGTCGCTGACAAACTGGGACGTTTTTTAATCCCACCGACCTTCCGCAAGAGCGCAGCCCTCGACCGGGAGATCCAGTTTGTCGGCACAATGGATAAGATAGAAATCTGGAGCATGAGCGAATGGGACAAGGTTCGCGCCCAGGACGTTAAAAATTTCCCGAGCGGTACTGAAGCTGCTGCAGAGTTAGGCCTGTAATGGATAACTTCCGTCATCTTTCGGTTATGCCTGAAGAGGTCATTCGCTTTCTGGAACCGGCGAACGGGAACACATACCTGGACGGAACGCTGGGTGGCGGCGGCCATGCTTCCTTGATCCTTGAAAAGGCCCCTGAAGCTTTCCTGATCGGCATCGATCGCGATCAATCAGCCTTAGCGGCGGCAGGAACGCGGCTGGCGGCATATAGTGAGCGTACCTCCCTGATTCATGGCAATTATTCTGATGTTGCCGAGCACCTGAACACTTGTGGCATTGCGGCTTTGGATGGTTTCATTCTCGATCTGGGTGTTTCATCACACCAACTGGATACGAGAGAGCGCGGCTTCAGCTTTCAGCAGGATGCACCGCTTGATATGCGCATGGACGTCAGCAACGGTGACACCGCCGCTGATCTGGTGAACGAACTTCCGGAGCAGGAACTGGAGCGAATCCTGCTCGAGTACGGCGAGGAGCGGTGGGCAAAACGGATCGCATCTTTCATCGTTAAGGAACGTGCCGAATCATTGATAACCACGACGTTCCGACTGGTAGACATCGTTAAAGGGGCGGTTCCCAAAGCCAAGTGGGACGAGAGGATACATCCGGCAACCCGCACCTTTCAGGCGCTCCGCATTGCAGTCAATACAGAACTAGTCAGTCTGGAACAGGGGATGAGGGCGGCTCTTAACCTGCTGAAACCAGGGGGACGGGGAGTGATTATTTCTTTCCATTCGCTGGAG
>CAIRND010000290.1 GCA_903879825.1 uncultured Geobacteraceae bacterium | reverse complement strand
TCCCGGCTTCCAGATGCCTTGACCTGGCTTCCAGTTACCAAGAGGCGGCGCGAATGGCCAACCACCTGAAATAAGAGGACAAAAAACTACCAGGCTGTAAAGCGCGTAAAAAGAGGCCGGCAATAGGAGGGTAAAAAGGAACATCGTCGGAATGAAATACATCAGACCCCAACTTACGGCCATGAATACCACCAGATAGAGCCCGAGTTGCCCGATACCTGGAACTCCCATGACGGTATTTGCTTCTTCCTGTGAACTCATACGTCGCCTCCTCTTCCTGAATAACAGTGTCCTGTGTCGACTATGGATGCCAGATTGTGCACATTTTCAATTTACAACAGCTTATTATTTGCCATAATTACATTACTTATTTTTTATGAAGATGGATCACTGTTTATTGCTGGCACCATATAAACTCTGCTCTTAATGAGCATGATATGTGCCAAACATTGTTTCAAAAAAATATAGATAGCGAATTAGCACCGATAAACCCCGTATAATAAAGGTTTACGGGCAGGTAAAAATTTGTATACATGGTATTGTGGGGTACTTATGAGACAGAGAAGGAGAGATCTAATTTAATCATTTGGTGAAATTTTGCAGACAGCATGAAGATTTTTAATCATTTGATAAACATGTAGCAGAATGATGGAATTATGTTTTACAATATTTTAAAACGGGATGGTGACTAACCTTAGTACTATACGTGGTTTAATAAATTCATATATTATTAATATCGTTTGAATTAATTGTTAAGATACTAACTGATGACATCTATGGCAGCAACGGAAGCCAACCGTTTTTCCTGCTTGCCAGCGGCACAAACTCATAGTAATGTAACGTCGTTTAAAATTTATACATAACAATTCGAGCATTGCATAATGTGTTTTTTGAAAGGGGCTCCATAGAATGAACCGTATTAAAAAAAATTGCGTAGACGACATAAAAAAAGAAGATCTGCGTACCCGCTTGCGCTTTTGTCCTGATACCGGACAGATATGGTTGCATGAGCATCGTATGCTGCTGATTCATGCAGAGGCTCAGGCCACCATACGCAGAGAATTGATTGATACTCTCGGCTTGGACCGTGCTCGCGGACTTCTTATGCGTATGGGCTACGAAGCCGGTAGCCATGATGCCGAATTCGCTCGTTCACGCCCTGAAGGTGAAAAATTTAAAGATGTTTTTGTAGCTGGCACCCAACTGCACACCTTGGAAGGGATCGTTAAGGTCACCACTATCAAGCTTGAAGCTGACCTTGCAGCCGGCACCTATTTTGGTGAATTCCTGTGGGAAAACTCCTGGGAAGGCCAATGGCATCGACTTCACTACGGAACTTACTCCGAACCGGTCTGCTGGAGCCAGATCGGTTATGCCTGTGGTTATACATCAGCTTTAATGGGACGTCCGATTCTGTACAAAGAGGTTGAATGCGTAGGCATGGGGGCCAACAACTGCCGCATCATCGGTAAACCGATTGAGGAGTGGGAGGATGCGGCTGACTATTCACGCTTCTTGAACAAAGAGTCAATAGCTGAAAAGCTCATTGACCTGCAAACCCAGGTTGTACAATTGCGTTCAGCTATTAATGAGAAAGAAAAGCTGCCGGCTGATATTGTCGGTAATTCCCCGGCTTTCCTCTCCGCCTATAAACTTCTCCATCAGGCTGCGAAGAGTCAGATAACCGTGCTTCTGTTGGGGGAGACCGGGGTCGGAAAAGAGGTGTTTGCTCGAACATTGCACGAATCGGGCTCGCGCAGTAATGAGTCATTCATTGCCATCAACTGTGCCGCCATTCCCCATGACCTGGTGGAAGCGGAGCTGTTTGGTGTCGAAAAAGGGGCTTTTACCGGCGCGCTCTCATCTCGTCCCGGGCGCTTTGAAAGAGCCAACGGCGGCACCCTGTTCCTTGACGAGATAGGTGACCTGCCGCTTTCTGCACAAGCCAAACTTCTACGAGTTCTGCAGGAGGGGGAAATAGAGCGGCTTGG
>CAIRND010000289.1 GCA_903879825.1 uncultured Geobacteraceae bacterium | reverse complement strand
TGATCGTCCGGCTTGAGCAGTGCCTCTTCCACCCGGTCGGCATCATAAAGCAGCACGCCGACGTGGCGGATTCTGCCGACGCAGCTATGGGCGCAGGCGTTGCACTGACCGGTTTCGGTGCGGGGGAAACAGAAGATGCACTTTTCCGCCTTGCCGCTCTGCCAGTTGAAATAGACCTTCTTATAAGGGCAGGCGCTGGTGCAGAAACGCCATCCTTTGCACACTTCCTGATCCACCAGTACCACGCCATCCTCACCCCGTTTGTAGATAGCCCGCGACGGGCAGGAGGCAACGCAGGCCGGATTCAGACAGTGATTGCAGATTCGGGGCAGATAGTGCATGAACATGCGCCCGTAATCTTCGACAAGGGAACTGTCTTCCAGGTTGACGTCATTGGCGGCATAAATCTGCGAACCGGAGAGGTCGTCATCCCAGTTGGGGCCGCTTGTAATCTTGTCAATGCGCTCGCCGGAAACCTGGGAGAACGCTTCGGCCACCGGTTGATCGCTGCCGGGAGGGGCTTTGTACAAGTGACTGTAGTCGAAATCGAACGGCTCATAGTAGTCGTCCAGCTTGGGCATGTTGGGTTGAAAAAACATGTTGAGCAGCGTCGGTCCTTTGCCGAGGGCGCGCAGTTTCAGCTTGCCCCCATCCCGAAGCCAGCCGCCCTTGAACTTTTCCTGATTTTCCCATTTTTGGGGATAGCCGAGGCCCGGCTTGGTCTCGACGTTGTTCCACCACATGTACTCAGCGCCCTTGCGGTCGGTCCAGATGTTCTTGCAGGAGATGCTGCATGTGTGGCAGCCGATGCACTTGTCCAGATTGAATACCATTACCAGTTGTGCTCTTACGTCCATAATTGGCTCCGAAATCTCATAACCCCTCCCAGCCTCCCCTTGTCTTAAGGGGAGGAGCGTTTCTCCCCCTCTTAAGTTAAGAGGGGGAGGGGGGCGTTATGGTCTGTGGTTTGTGGATTCATTATTTGTTTAACTTTCTGACTACCACGTAGCTGTCACGGTTAACGCCGGTCGGCCCCCAGTAGTTGAAATAATAACTGAATTGTGCGTAGCCGCCGAGCATCAGAGTCGGTTTCAGGCGGATGCGGGAGAGGCTGTTGTGTACGCCGCCCCGCTTGCCGCTTTTCTTTGACTTCTTAACATTGAGAGTTCGCTCCGGCGCGTGGTACATGACCGCCGCCCCGCGTGGAATACGCGACGAAACGACGGCACGACTGGTTACCACTCCGTTGGCGTTGAAAACCTCGATCTCTTCATTGTCCTCGATCCCGGCACTCGCGGCATCTTCATGGTTGATCCAGACCACCGGGCCGCCCCGCGACAGTGTCAGCATTCTCAGGTTGTCGCTGTAGGTGGAGTGGATGCTCCACTTGCCGTGCGGAGTCAGGAAGTTCAGAATCAGTCCGGTTTCCCCTTCGGTTTCGTCCAGAATGGCAGGGTTGAGCTTGCCTTTGAAAGTCGGCAGTCCCTCGTTAAACTCACCGTAATAGGGGTGGTCGAGATACAGCGACTGTCGGCCGGTGAGGGTCCTCCAGGGCACCCCATGCTCCACGTTGAGAGTGAACGGCGCATAGGGGCGAGTCTCATTGACCAGACCGCTCCATACCGGGCTGCTTAAGTGGCGGCGCGGTTTTTTTGTAACCTCTTCCCAGGTGATGCGGAAGTTGCGGTCTCCTTCAGAAATCTGGGCGAGCGGTTTACCAACGCGTTTTTCAAGAGTCTGATAGGCGCGATAGGCGAGTTCGCCGTTGGTCTCCGGAGCGAGGGCCATGATCACGTCGGCGACGTTGCGCACATCCTCCATATCAATAAATGTTTTGTCTCCCCACGAGCGGGTTGGCATGGTTTTAAGAAGCTGCTCGTGGACGTCGTCCGCTTCCCAGCTGACCCCGTGGGCATGAAGATGGCCGATATGCGGTCCAAGCGACATGAACCGGTTGTAGAGATTGACATAGTCGCGCTCGACAATCGGAAGGTTCGGCATGGTTTTGCCCGGAATGGCCTCGCATTCGCCCAGTTTCCAGTCCTTCACACTCCGTTGGGCTATTTCACCCGGTGTGTCGTGCTGTAGAGGTGCGGCAATGATGTCCTTGAACGGTACGGGAAAGTGCTTCGGGGCCAGTTCACTGACCTTTTTGGCTATTCCGGCGAAAATGTCCCAATCGGATTTGGATTCCCAGGCCGGATCAACGGCGGCATCCATACAGTTGACAAAAGAGTGCATGTCAGTGGTGTTCAGGTCCGATTTTTCATACCAGGTTGCCGCCGGCAGGACGATGTCCGAGTAAAGAGTCGAGGTGTCCATACGGAAGTTGAGATCCACCACCAGGTCCATTTTTCCGGTCGGGGCTTTTTCATGCCACACGATATCCTTGACCTGCCCTTTGGCGACCTCTGTGGCGGTAAAGCTGCTGTTGGGCGCGCCGATGACATGTTTGAGGAAAAATTCATGCCCCTTAGCGCTGGAGGAGATCGCGTTACCGCGCCAGATAAACCAGACTTTGGGTGAGTTTCCGTCACCGTCCGGATCTTCGATGGCGAAGCGGGTTTCGCCGCTCTTGAGGCGCTTGATAAGCCAGGCACGGACCTCGTCGTCTGTTTTTGCTCCGTCCGCTTCTGCCTGTTCCATCAGGCGGATCGGGTTCTCGTTGAAATGTGGTGAGAAGGGGAGCCAACCGAGTCGGACCGCTTTGGCGTTAAAGTCGGCGGTGTGCATCGGCATATTCTCGCCGGTCTCCGGTTTGAAGTAATCGACAAAGTTACGGTCATAGCGCCACTGATCCGAATGCATATACCAGAAGCTCGGGGTGTTCTGCAGCCGCGAGGCCTTGGTCCAATCCTGGGCCATGGCGATGGAGGTCCAGGGGGCGAGCGGCACCACCTTTTCCTGGCCGACATAATGGGCCAGGCCGGCGCCGTTCCGTCCGACGCTGCCGGTCAGGATCAGTGCGGTGATGGCGGCCCGGTAGATCAGGTCGTTGTGATACCAGTGGTTGACGCCGGCGCCGATGATGATCATGTTGCGGCCGGTGCTCTGCTCGCCGTTCACCGCCCATTCACGGGCGATCGTTATCAGGGTGTCAGCGGCTATGCCGGTATATTTTTCCTGCCATGCGGGAGTAAAAGGTTTGTCGTCCTGATAGTTTTTCGGATAGTCGCCTTCGAGGCCGCGCGACACACCGAACTGGGCCATGAGGAGGTCGAAGACCGTGGCAACGGTTATTTCGCCATCCTTTGTCATAACGGTGCGGGTCGGGACGTCACGGAGTACGTCGCCATCGGCTTCAAAACTAAAACGGACGGTGCGGGTACTTTGACCCAGATTGGTCAGGGCGCAGTCGATTTCACCACCGTCCACCATATCCACCATATCCAGATTCCAGTTACCCTCCTGCTTGCTCCAGCGTGAACCGACGCTGCCATGGGGGAAGCGGACATCTCCTGCGCTGTCACCGACGCAGAGAGTCCAGTCGGCGTTTTCAATGCCTTCGCCCCGCTCCAGTTCAGACGCACGTAAAAATTCACCCTGCCGCAGTGCGCCATCCTTCTCCCCCAGTTTTACCAGGAAGGGGAGGTCGGTGTACTTGCGGACATATTCGTCAAAAAACGGTACCTGACGGTTGGCATAGAACTCGGTCAAAATTACATGGTTGACCGCCATCCAGAAAGCACCGTCATGCCCCTGTTCCACCGGGAGCCAGGCATCGGCAAACTTGCTGGCCATGCTGTAATCGGGGGACATGACCACAACCTTGGTGCCACGGTAGCGGGCTTCAGTCATAAAGTGGGCATCAGGGGTGCGGGTCATCGGTACGTTGGAACCGCACAGGACGATATAGGAAGCGTTATACCAGTCAGCCGATTCGTTGACGTCGGTCTGCTCACCCCAGACCTGGGGAGAAGCCGGTGGCAGGTCGCAATACCAGTCATAGAAGCTCATGGCAACGCCGCCCAGCAGCTGGAGGAAACGGGTGCCGGCCGCATAACTGATCATCGACATGGCCGGAATGGGCGAGAAACCAATAACCCGGTCCGGGCCATGTTTCTTGGCCGTATAGAGGGAGGAAGCGGCAATCAGTTCGGACGATTCTTCCCACGAAGTGCGCCTGAAACCACCCATGCCGCGCTTGCTGACATAGCTCTCACGCGATACGGGGTTTTCAATAATGCTACGCCATGCTTCGACCGGGTCGCTATGAATTGCGCGGGCCTGACGCCAGAGGTCGATCAATACGCCACGCATATACGGGTGCTTGACGCGCAACGGGCTGTAAAGATACCAGGAAAAGCTGGCTCCGCGAGGACAACCGCGCGGCTCGTGATTGGGGAGATCGCCATTGAACTGTGGATAATCGTTGGCTTGCAGTTCCCAACCGACGATACCGTCCTTGACATGCACCATCCAGCTGCAGCCGCCGGTGCAGTTTACTCCGTGGGTGCTGCGAACGACTTTGTCGTGCTGCCACCGGTTCCGGTAAAACTCCTCCCAACCGCTATCACAGGGAGAATGGTCATCTTTAATCCGCTCGTTCGACATTATCTGATCCTCCTTTTGTAGAGAGCCAATCCGATTAGTAACAGCACAAACAGTCCTCCGCCCATCTGGGGGAGAGATAGGGGGCAGCCGCTCCCTTTTTGCGCAGCCTTCTGTGCCGCAGAATCCTGAAACAGTGCCATCAGCGCCGTGATTTCATCGTCGCTCAGCGGCCGGTCGGCATATATTTTTTTCATGACCGGGAATTTGAGCGCTTTAAGCGCACCTTTCATCCCCGCATCGCCCATTTTCTGATACGAATTATACAGGTCGGCGTTAGACAGGTTGCCTCCCTCAATGCCCGGATAGGTGAAGGGGTGACACGAGACGCAGGCTGCGCCCCCTTTGGCAAAACGTGTGCTCCCGGTGAAGAGCGCCTTTCCCCGTGCGATCAACTCAGGAGTCGCCGGCACTACCTTTTCCGTAGCAGGCGTCGAACCGGTTGTCGTGGCAGCCCCGCCGGCTCCTGCAAGATAGGTTATGATGCTTTTGGCATCGTCGGCGCTAATCCCCAGATTTGGCATTTCATAGCCGAACTTTTTGACCAGTTCGCCCTGAACGGTGTCTTTGGCCGCAGTCAATTTATCCGGTTCGACAATGACCCGTACCAGCCAGTCAGCGGGTCTCTTTTCGGCAATGCCTTTCAGGTCAGGGC
This sequence comes from uncultured Geobacteraceae bacterium, assembly GCA_903879825.1. Taxonomy (GTDB): domain Bacteria; phylum Desulfobacterota; class Desulfuromonadia; order Geobacterales; family Pseudopelobacteraceae; genus JACRCG01. The sequence continues at coordinate 4,097 of CAIRND010000289.1, read as the reverse complement.
CACCGCCATCGCCGCCGCCGATGCTATGGCAACCGGCACACTGCTTGTCGAACAGATCTTTACCCTGGTCTGCCCAGACGGGGATGCTGCCAGTCAGTAGAACCAACAACACGATGAAATAGCTTGAAAATCTGCGCGTATGTACCATCCGTTTTCTCCTTCTGCTATCCGTAAATAAAACTCTGTTGAAAAATAAAAACATCTTAATATATAAAGGTAGTCGTCTTTCCTAAGCCCGTTTTGCAGTGATATGTCGTGATGCTATGTAAAAACACACAAAGAAGTGTGACAACAAATTACACCTGTTGAAATTTAAAACTTTGACCAAAGTCAAATACTGTTTTTATATGGTATGCTGCATGTCTCCGTTTTTGTATTGACGTTTGAGTTGAAAGTGATAAAGTTGACTTAAATGATCTTATTTGATTCGAGGAGAGTCCGCATGGCACTGGAAGGAACAATAGCACCAGATTTTTCGTTAGCAGGAAGTGATGGCACGCAGCACAGTTTGAAACAATACGCCGGTAAAACGGTTGTTATTTATTTCTACCCCAAAGATAACACGCCAGGCTGCACCAAAGAAGCCTGCGGTTTTCGCGATAACTACAAAGAGCTGACCGATAGTGGTGTGGTTGTTCTGGGCGTCAGCAAGGACAGTATTGCCGCTCACAGCAAATTTATTACCAACTACAGCCTGCCGTTTGTACTGCTGAGCGATCCGGATTTGTCGATGATGCAGGCCTATGAAGCCTTTGGAGAGAAGGTTGTGTGCGGCAAAAAAACGACCGGTACGATCAGGTCGACCGTGGTCGTTGGACCTGATGGCATCATAATAAAACAGTGGGAAAAAGTTGCCAAAGCCGACCAACACCCGGAGCAGGTTATGGCGTTTTTGAGAGGCTGAAATCGTTGCACATGAAAGAGGATGTTCTTCTGTTGACAGGCAGTACGCCAAACGGTAGTATGTCCGCGTTTTGCATGGAGAAAGCCGCCTCCTGCCGTATATAACGCAGGAGGTATTTTAAATTCTTTTGGAGGCACCTGGAATGAAATTTGTCACCCTTGAAGATGTTATTAAATTTGCAATTGATCGTGAAGACACGGCGTACAAATTGTACAAGCGGGCAGCGGAACTATCTACGAGCATCGCTTCAAAAAAGATGTTTGAGGAACTGGCTCAGGAAGAGGCCACCCACAAGGATGTTTTTATTAAGATCGATGATGAAAAGGCAGAGAATCACAAATTATGCACCCTGCCGGAATCAAGTATTGCCAAATATCTGGCTGATGTTCCTTTTCGGGAAAATCTTTCCTATAGTGAGATCCTGGCCTTTGCGCTCAAGACTGAGGAGAACGCCTATCAGTTGTACAAAGCTGCAGCGGGCATGACGGATGATCCGAAGCTGCAAAAAATTCTGATGAATTTTGCTGATGTCGAATTGGGGCATCGCCGCAAAATCGAGATTATTTATGAAGAACGGGTTCTGACAGAAGGGTAGAAATAATCGAGTATTACGGGAGTTTCAGTGTTAAAAAATATGAGTATCCGTCTCAAATTGCTTCTAATGGTCTTAATCCCGATAGTTGGTATGCTGGTGTTCTCGTCGCGCGAGGTCGTCGATAAATATAAGCTATTGAACAACATCAACGAGACCCGCACGCTGACGGGGTTGGCCGTCCGGGTCGGATCACTCTCCCACGAAATGCAGAAAGAGCGGGGACTCTCCTCCGGTTATATCAACGCCAAGGGTGAAAAGTTTCGCGACGAACTCGGAAAACAGCGTGAAGTGGTCAATGGCGAACTCGCCAAGGTGAAAGAGTTTGCGGCCGCCAACGGCTCGGTTCTGGATAATGTAAAAAAGTCGCTTGACGCCGCAAATAGTGGCCTGGAAAAACTGAAAGATACGCGTGTAGCCATCGATGGGCTTAAAATTGAGGGCAAAGATTCGTTTGCGTATTATACCAAACAGATCAGCTCTTATATGGACGTTGTTGCCGCCGTTTCAACCACCAGTAAAAATCATGAAATTATGAGAGAGGCTACCGCCTACTACGCTTTTGTAAAGGCTAAGGAGGAGACAGGTAAAGAGCGTGCAACATTAAACGCAGTTCTGGCTGCTGACGCTTTTAATGATGAAACCTTTCGCCGGATGTTCGTTATCGTTGCCGGTCAAAAGGATTATCTCGATCTGTTCAGGCAGTACGCTTCTCCAACGGAGTTGGCCACTTTTGACGAAAAGAGCAAGGCGCCATCATTCCAGAAAGTTGAGGAGCTGCGCAGTGCCACTCTGGCAAAGGGTATGGCTGGTGGCTTCGGAATCACACCCGAGAGCTGGTTTTCAACCATTTCTGAAAAAATCAATATCATGAAGGAAGTAGAGGATGTTCTCGCCAAAGATATCCTGAAGGTTGCGGACGCACTCGCTTCCGGGGCTAAAAGTACACTCATTTTGAGTATCGCAATCTCGGCCGTTCTCTGCATAGTTACTCTCCTCATCGGCTTTCTGGTTATGGCCAGTGTTACCACACCTCTCTCCAGAATGCTGGCAATGCTCAAGGATATTGCTGAAGGAGAAGGCGATCTGACCCATCGACTGGAAGAAGATCGTAAGGATGAATTTGGTGAGCTTGCCCACTGGTTTAATCGTTTCGTCGACAATATACATGGAATAATTTCTCAGGTAGCGAGCAATACCAGCCAGGTATCAGCGGCCGCCAGCCAGCTGCATTCTACCGCCGAGCAGATCGCAACCGCTGCCGAAGAGGTCGCCTGTCAGACCGTTACCGTGGCAACAGCCAGTGAAGAGATGTCTGCGACCTCGAATGACATTGCGCACAACTGTTCACTCGCCTCTGAAATATCCGGTCGCGCCAACCAGACCGCTACTGGCGGGTCACAAGTGGTGCAGGAAACTCTTGAAGGAATGCAAAACATCGCTGAGCGGGTTCAGGAATCTGCCCGTACGGTGGAAAGCCTGGGAGCACGTTCTGACCAGATCGGTGCCATTGTCGGCACCATCGAAGATATTGCCGACCAGACCAATCTGCTGGCTTTGAACGCCGCGATTGAGGCGGCCCGTGCCGGAGAGCAGGGACGAGGCTTCGCCGTTGTTGCCGATGAGGTTCGCGCTCTTGCAGATCGCACCACCAGGGCTACCAAAGAGATCGGTGAGATGATCAAAGCCATTCAGCGCGAAACCGCCGGTGCGGTGGGCAGTATGGAAAACGGAGTTAGAGAGGTGGAAAAAGGGATGGAGAGTTCGCGTAAGTCGGGCGAAGCGCTCCAGCAGATCGTTGATGCCATTGGTGAAGTAAGCATGCAGGTGCATCAGATTGCCACTGCTGCCGAAGAGCAGACGGCGGTAACCGGCGAGATATCGAGTAATATTCACCAGATTACCGACGTAGTTTCCGACACCGCCCGCGGTGCCCATGAAACTGCTACTGCGGCGTCACAGCTCTCCTCGCTGGCCGGCGAGCTGCAACGGTTGGTGGGACGGTTTAAACTGTAAATTCTGCTGCGATCAGCACATAACAAAAAAGGCGACCAGATTTGGCAAGCCGGTTACTTAAAGTGTTGAAAAATTTGTTTTCAGCGGTACAATGCCCTAAGGTAAATCACCTTGGGGCATTGTTTTATGGGGAAACATCAAAATCAAGGCACCCGCATCCCGGTTGAATGTGATGGGATACAGGTTAATTTCTGCAAGAACCCTGTGTGTTCAAACTTCGGTCGGCCCGCCTCTGAAGCCCGACAGCCACTCGGAGCCCAAAAGGAAGTAAGAGAAGATACTTATATCGTATCTGGTCCCAAAAGAGGTCTGTTTATCAAATGTTTGCGCTGTAATGACACGCCACCAGTCAAAAGTAATCTTGCAATTCGCGAGGAGGCTGAAAGGCTGTCAGAATACCTTCTGCATCAAACTGAACCAACATGTCCGTCAGATTCTTGTGATAACAGAATAGTCGGCATATCAACTCCCAAGGCATATTACTCCTTCGGCAAAACAAAAGCTGGTTCGCAACGGTATCGGTGCCGTCTCTGCAATACGACATTCGCCATATCAGAACGGTCCACCCTCAGGCAAAGGCTTCCT
>CAIRND010000288.1 GCA_903879825.1 uncultured Geobacteraceae bacterium | reverse complement strand
TTGGGTCGCGATTTCGCCGACATCATCAATCAACCCTGCTGGAAACTGTTTCACGGCACTGATGCTCCGGTTCCTGATTGTCCGATGAGCAGAGCGAAGCACTCACTTCATTCCGAAACCGCAACAATTTTACATAATGACCGCTGGCTGGAAGTTACTGTTGACCCTCAAGTTCCAGAAACAGGAAATCTTGTTGGGGCCGTGCATATCGTGCGTGATGTCACAGACCGGGTTAACCTTATCAACTCTTTCAAAGATGTAAATGAACTCTTCGCCCTGTTCATGAAACACTCGCCCATTTATTGCTTTATCAAAGAGGTGACCGCTACGGAAAGCAGGGTACTTCAGGCCAGCGATAATTTTATTGAAATAACCGGTCTTTCCCCCATTGATATGATTGGCAAAGCAACGCACGAAATTTTCCCGGCCGACTTTGCCGCCAAGGTCACTGCTGATGATCGAGGGGTTATTGAAGGTCAAAAAACCATCAGACTTGAGGAAGAACTACGTGGTCGCAACTATATTACCTTCAAATTTCCTATTCAGAAATTGGATGGCCGAAAACTCCTGGCCGGGTATACCATCGATATAACTGATCTGAAGCTGGCTCAGAGTGAATTGAAAAAACAGGCTTCACTCATGCACGGAGTCCTGGAAAATGCCGATTCTGCAGTGTTTTCAGTCGATTGTTCGTACTGTTACACCGGTTTTAATTCAACTCACGCAAAACTTATGAAAGATCTTTATGACGCTGATATTCAGCTCGGTTGTTCACTTATTGGCTATATGGCTGCGGAGGATGCTTTTATTGCCCAGGCAAATATGGATCGGGCTTTGGCGGGAGAAGCTTTTGCCGTTGAAGCCGATTCCGGTGATGCGCAGCGGGCGCGTACCGTTTTTGAGATCAGTCATAACCCAATCAAAAACGAAGATGGATGTATCATTGGGGTTGCGGTATTTGCACGCGATATAAGTGAACGCAGGAAGTCTGAGGAATCTCTCCGAGAGATGCAGGCCCAGATGATGCAAAACGATAAGTTGGCCACAATAGGGCAGTTGGCGGCCGGAGTGGCGCATGAAATAAACAACCCCATTGGCTTTGTCGGCAGCAACATGTCCACACTTGCCAGATACATTGAAAAATACAACCATTATATAGAGCTGATTGAACAGGAAATGCGCGGCCTTTCGTTCGGAATGTTGCCGGAGAAGGTTCAGTTGATGCGACAGTCACTGAAGCTTGATTACGTCATGAAGGATATTTCGGTACTTGTTGATGAGAACAATGAAGGCATCGATCGTATCAAGCGCATTGTCCAGGATCTGAGAACTTTTTCCCGGGCGGACTCGTCGGATATTGGTTGTGCAGATCTGAACAGCTGTATGGACAGCACTATCAACATTGTTATAAATGAAATCAAATATGCGGCAGAACTGAAACGGGAATACGGTGATGTCCCCAAAGTTGCCTGTAATGCCCAGCAAATTAATCAGGTCTTTATGAATCTGTTGATTAACGCTGCCCACGCAATTCAGGACAGAGGTGACAGTGTGGGTGAGATAGTTGTACGCAGTTGGAGCGATCAGGAAAATATTTTTGTATCTGTCGCTGATACCGGAAGCGGCATTCCGCAAGAAAAACTTGGTAAAGTATTTGATGCCTTTTACACCACCAAGGAAATCGGTAAAGGTACCGGCCTCGGGCTTTCAATTTCGTCAGAAATAATTCGCAAACATGGTGGTGAGATTGCTGTGACGAGCGAAGTTGGCAGCGGTTCAACTTTTACTGTCCGTATCCCTCTTACCCCTCCACAGAAAGTTAATGGAGGAGCGCAATGAGTAATGGTCAGAAAAAAAACAGTGAAAAATTGCTTCTTGAACGTATCAATCAGCAACTGAGATTCACTCAGGAAATTATTAACGCCATCCCGACACCAGTGTTTTATCTCGATCGTGTCGGACATTATATCGGCTGTAACCGGGCGTTTGAGCAGTTTTTTGGCATGCCGCAGTATGAACTTATCAATCGCAGCATCCGTGGCATAAATCCTATGCAGCCGCGTGAACTTCACGAAAAAATGGATAGGGAGTGCCTGAGTAGCAACCAATCCTGTCGTTATGAAGCCCATCTGGTAGATGCCCAGGGCAGTGAGTTTGATGTCATCATAACGAAAGCCCCGTATCTGGCAGACAGAGGCAAGTCCGGAGGCATAGTCGGCACATTCACCGATATCACTGAGCGTAAACAGAGTGAAATCATGTTGCAGCAGATGCAGGGTCAGATTGTGCACCAGGAAAAAATGGCTTCGATTGGTCAGCTTGCGGCCGGGGTTGCCCACGAAATTAACAATCCCATGGGTTTTATAACCAGTAACCTGACCTCTTTGGGGAAGTATGCAGACCGGCTCGATGAATATATCGCCGCGCTGTTGCAGTCGCTTGGTTCATGCCCCAATCACCCCGGTATTGACGAGATCGACCGATTGCGCCAGAAGCTTAAAGTTGATTATATTATCAGCGATGTGCGCGAATTGGTGAACGAGAGTCTCGATGGTGCTGGTCGTGTCAGCCGTATTGTTCAGGACCTGAAGAGCTTTTCCCGTGTTGATCTGGCGGAGTGCTGCCGAACCAACCTGAACGAAGCGCTGGAAACCACAATTAATATTGCCTGGAATGAAATGAAATATGTTGCTGCGCTGGAACGTGACTTCGGCGATATCCCCGATATTGTCTGCTACCCACAACAGCTGAATCAGGTTTTTCTTAACCTGCTGGTCAATGCTTCCCAGGCAATCAACATACAGGGCACTATAACTGTTCGCACGTGGAGCGACCACGACTCGGTGCTTGTCTCGGTATCTGATACCGGTAAGGGGATGCCGGAAGAGGTGAAGCGACGTGTATTCGAGCCGTTTTACACCACCAAAGAGGCTGGCAAGGGCACCGGCCTTGGCCTGTCTATTTCGGCTGATATCGTCCGAAAGCATGGGGGTGAAATTACGGTGGAAAGTGAGGTCGGTGCCGGGACGACCTTTACCGTAAGGCTGCCGGTCAAAAACCAGTTTCAGTAATAAAAACCAGTTCCAGTAAATCGGGAGTAAGCCATGAATGAAAATAGTGAACTGATAAAAATCCTCTGTGTTGACGATGAGCGCAATGTTCTGCGTGCTTTGCAACGAATTTTTCTGGATGATGACTACGAAATTGTCATTGCCGGTTCGGGTGAAGAGGGGCTGAAAGTCATGGAGGAATCAGGCCCGTTTCAAGTGGTCATCTCGGATTATCGTATGCCGATTATGGATGGTGTCGAATTTCTCAAGGCGGTGTACGTCCGCTGGCCGGAAACGGTTCGAATCGTTCTCTCCGGCTATGCTGATGCAGGGGCAATTGTGGCCGCCATTAACGAAGGTCATATTTACCGATTTATACCCAAGCCCTGGAATGACGAGGAACTCAGGATAACCATCCAGAACTCGCTCGAACGTTTTTTTCTGCAGAAAAGGAACCGTGAACTGCTGGAAGATCTTGCCGCAGTCAACCAGGCACTGGAGGAAAAGGTGCAGCTGCGCACCGAACAACTTGAATTGCGTAATAAGGCATTGGAGTTCTCCCAAAGTATCCTGGGCTACCTTCCGGTTGGAGTGGTTGGGGTTGATGTAAATGGTATGATCGCGTATTGCAATGAAATTGCCGCCAAGCTGCTGAAGAATGTCTGCAGTGAGGTTTTTGGCGCGGTTGTGACTGTCTGCTGTGATGTGACACTGGGCAG
>CAIRND010000287.1 GCA_903879825.1 uncultured Geobacteraceae bacterium | reverse complement strand
CGCAGGATCAACGGGAAAAACATTTACCTATACAGCCAGCCTGAAGACTCTCTAAGGCTTTTCACATTGTACCACCGTGCTTTCCCGAGGGGGGCGCGGTGGTACAAAACTCTTCGCATCGTCCCCTCACTTCTGCTGATTCAGTCTCATCCCCCGTCAGGCATCATATGAATAACAGCAGAACAACGGAGTAGCTGAAAAACTGCAACTTACTGGATTAGCCTCGCCCAGCTTGGATGGCACTTTTTGCCGTTGACTCGGTGAATATTTATTGTTATAAAAATAGCTATGAATATCACTTACGACGAAAACAAAAACGCCATAAACATTCTTGAACGAGAACTGTCGTTTGAGCTGGTTTCGGGTCTTGATTGGAATAGTGTCGTTATTGTTGAAGACACTCGTAAGAATTATGGTGAACAGCGATTTTACGCGCTTGCAGTGTTATCTGGCAGGTTGTACGCCATAATTTTCACCCCACGGGATAACTCGGTTCACGTAATCAGTTTTAGGAAAGCCAATAAAAGGGAGGTTGTCACATATGAGCGCGTCAAAGAAAAAGCCTGATTCATACATGATTGATGAAGAAAACCCCGAATGGACTGAGGAAATGTTTGCCAATGCTCGACCGGCCAGTGAAGTGCTCTATGAGATTTTTAGCCAGGAAGTTGCTGAAGAGATGTTGAAGCCGAAAGTTGGCCGGCCCCTTGGCAGCGGGGTGAAAAAGGCACAGACTATCAGCCTTGATGTTTCGATTATTGAATCATTCAAAGCAACCGGCAAAGGTTGGCAGACCAGAATAAATGCGGCTTTGCAGACATACCTTGAAGAACACCCACTGAAGCACGCATAGGGGCGGCCATGATAAACGTTATGTCCCGTCACTTCTGCTGATTCAGTCTCATCCCCCGCCAGGCATCATACGAATAACAGCAGAGTCCGCCCCAGATAAAAAGGAAGCTGGTCAGGTGCGCTTTGGTAAAGGGTTCTTTGTAGAGTAACACGGCCAGCAGAAAATGAAGGGTAGGGGTGATATACTGCAGAAAGCCGATAGTGGCAAGGCGGAGACGGCGGGCGGCTGAAGCAAAAAGCAGCAGCGGCACGGCGGTTACGACACCGGCCAGGGCAAGTAGACTGGATGTCTGTAACCCGACGGATGGAACGGCGCTGGTGCCCTGCACGAACAGATAGACCAGATAACCGAGTGCCGCCGGACCGAGCAGCAGCGTTTCAACGGTCAGGCCGGTTAACGAATCAACCGTGACGATTTTGCGGAACAGTCCATACGAGCCAAAGGTAAGCGCCAATAGAAGCGCCACCCAGGGAAAATGGCCATACTGGAGAGTCAGCAGGACTACCCCCATCGCTGCGAGAATCAGGCTTATCAGCTGAATCCGTCGCAGTCGCTCCTGAAGAAAAATAACTCCGAGCAGGACACTGATAAATGGCGTCATGAAGTAGCCGAGGCTTGATTGAATAACCTGGGCGTGGCCGACGGCAATAATAAAAACCAGCCAGTTTGTTGCAATCAGCAGTGCAGAGACGGTGAGAAGCAGGAGTGCCCTGGTATTGCGGAACGCATCACGAAGGTCGCGCCATGTGCCGCGCAGCGCAATAATTATCCAGAGAAACAACACTGACCAGACAATACGATGCGCCACAACCTGCAGAGGCGGCACCGCAGAAAGTGCTTTGAAGTAGACCGGAAAAAATCCCCAAATCAGATAAGCAACAATTCCGTAGCCAAGCCCCGCTGCGCTGCCCGGTGGATGATTTTGTTTTTCACTCACGACCGTCATCCTTTTTGACTCAGATCCGCATGAACAACGGCAGTGCTGCGTCCTGCAGCAAAACTGGTAAAGATAAAGAGTCCGCCGAAGATGAAACAGGCACCGATTGTCTGGCGCAGCGTCGGGTATTCACGTAAAAAGATGGAAGCCCACAGAATGGCCCCTAATGGCTCGCCCAGGACGCTGACTGACACAACAGAGGCCTGGACATAGCGCAACACCCAATTGAAGACGGTGTGGCCAATGACGGTGCAGACAAATGCCAGGGCGAGAAAAATAATCCAATCGCGGGTGGAGTAGGGTGCAAAGGGAGTCGCAGTTGCCATGCTTGCCACTATCAGAACCAGTGCGCTGCTGCCGTAGGTGTAAAACGTATAGACCGGCAGGGCGATTCCACCCCGTAAACGACGACCGATCAACAGATAGCCTGAGACAAAAATGGCAGCCGTTAGAGCGAGCAGATCGCCCCAAAAAGCTTCTTTGCCGATCTGGAAATCGGCGGCACCGATGATAAAACTTCCGAGCAGTGCGAGGCCCCCTCCCAACATAGCCATGCGGCTGACCTTTTCTTTGAAAAAGAGCCACGAGCCGACAACAACGAAAAGAGGTTGCGTGGTGACAAGCACAACTGAACTGGCAATGCTGGTATAGCGGAGTGAAGCGAACCAGGTGACAAGGTGGAGTGCAAGGCAGATGCCGCTGGCTGCTGAAAGACCGCGCTCTCGCCAGGAAAGCGTGGTGAGCTCGTGACGATGGCGGAGCAGGGCATAGGGAGCCAGTATCATGAACGTAAAGAGCAGGCGATAGGTGGCAATAATCAGGGCCGGTGCGGTCGTGAGCCTGACAAAAAGTGCAGAGAATGAAACGGCAAAAACCCCTACCAGCACCGCCAGGTAGGGGTTTACGATGGGCTTGTTATTCACGGTAGGTGAGTCCTCTTCTTTTGAAAACCTTTAATGCAATGGGCCGCGGATGACGCGGATTGAGCGGGTAAACGCGGATTCAAAACATAAAATGTGGTGTATTGTGTACCCTAAATATTTGACATAAATTATGCAAACCTCACCACAGAGGCACAGAGATCACAGAGATCACAGAGAAAAGCGTTTATATCCAAAACATTATAGTTAATGCACTAACACTTAGTTTCACTTTTTCGGTGAACCCTGTTTTTCAAAAAACACAATATTTTCTCTGTGTTCTCTGTGACTCTGTGGTTGAACTGCTGTCTTCAGGTTTAACGTCTTGTCAGATTCTAATCCGCTTTTATCTGCCCGATCCGCGTCATCCGCGTCATCCGCGTGCCATTGCCTTTGATCCCACCGGCCTATTCGCCCAAATAGGCTTTACGCACTTCCGGGTTAGCGGCGAGTTCCGCTGCCGGTCCTTGCAGTACGACTTCACCGGTTTCAAGTACGTAGGCGCGATGGGCAATGGAAAGTGCCATGTTGGCGTTCTGCTCAACCAGCATGATGGTTGTGCCGCTGGCGTTGATCTCCTGGATGATTGAAAAAATCTGCGCCACCAGCATCGGTGCCAGCCCCATGGATGGTTCGTCAAGCAGCAGTAGTTTGGGGCGGGACATCAGCGCGCGACCCATGGCAAGCATCTGCTGCTCACCGCCGGACAAAGTTTTTGCCAACTGTTTCTTGCGCTCGAATAAACGGGGAAAGCGGACGAAAACCTGTTCGATCTCTTCCAAAATGGCACTTTTGTCATTGCGGATGTAGGCACCCATTTCAAGGTTTTCGAGAACGGACATATTGGCGAACACGCGCCGTCCTTCAGGGACCTGCGAAATGCCGCGTTTGACGATTTCATGTGGCGGGATGCCGCTGATGGTCTGATCCAAAAAAGTTACGGTGCCGGAAAGCGTTGGGACGATGCCAGAAATAGCGTTAAGGATGGTGGTTTTACCCGCTCCGTTGGCGCCGATCAGGGCAACTATTTCGCCCTGTTTGACGGTGCAGGAGATGCTTTTCAGTGCTTTGATAGCACCATAGTTAACATAGAGTTGATCAAGCGTGAGCATCGGCAGCCCCCTTTCCGAGATAAGCTTCGATAACTTTGGGGTTCTGCCTGATCTCTTCCGGCAGCCCTTCGGCAATCTTCTCACCATAATCAAGTACCGCGATCCGGTCTGAAATCCCCATAACGAACTTCATGTCATGTTCGACCAGAAACACGGTGATGCCGGTGGCACGGATACGCTGCACCATTGCCATAAGCTCGGCTTTTTCCTGCGGATTCATGCCGGCAGCCGGTTCGTCAAGCAGCAGCAGGTCAGGCTTAAGCGCCAGAGCCCGGGCAATTTCGAGGCGGCGTTGCTCACCATAGGGCAGGTTGCCGGATAGTTCAAAAGCGCGATAGGAAAGGTCAACCATCTGCAGGCACTCTCTGGCCAGATCCAGCAATTCACCCTCCTCTTTGCGTACCCAGGGGGTGAACTTCATCAGGGCGCCGGTCAGGTTCCAACTCCCCTGACTATGGGCACCAATCAGAATATTATCCAGCACTGTCAGTTCAGTGAACAGGCGAATGTTCTGGAAGGTTCGACCTATTCCGGCGGAAGCGATTTTATAGGTAGGTGTGCCACTGACAGACTTCCCTTTAAAGCTGATTGAGCCGCTGGTTGGGCGGTAGATGCCGGTTATCAGGTTAAAGAGCGTACTCTTGCCCGCACCGTTCGGACCGATCAGTGCCTGGATCGTCCCTTGTTCTACCGTCAGGTTGACATCGTTGACGGCCACAAGGCCGCCAAAGCGGATAGTTACATTTTTAAGTTCAAGAATTGCCATTGCCGGATCTCGTTGTTTCTGCAATTTTTTGTTCCATGATTGTTTTCAGATGTGGTTTGCGACCGAGTGCGCGCAAAACCAGTCCGGTGAAGCTTATGCCGCCCATCAGGCCATTGGGTCTGAAGATCATCATGCAGACGAGCAGACCGCCATAAACCAGCATGCGGTAGGAAGACATAAAGCGTAAGAATTCAGGTGCAGCGGACAGTATGGTTGCGCCGATAACGCTGCCGGTTATACTGCCTAATCCGCCTAGTACGATCATACTGAGGATATCAACCGATTTAAGGAAGCCGAAGTCTGATGGGTTGATGTAACCCATAAAATGGCCATAAAGGCCGCCACCGACGCCGGCGATAAACGCGCCAAGAGCGAAGGATTGAACTTTATACAGCGTCACGTTTATTCCCATCGCTTCAGCCGCAATTTCGTCGCCTCTGACCGCCATGAGCGCCCTGCCAAAGCGGGAGCTGTGAATGAATGACACGCAAATAATTGTCAGCAACACAACCACCCAGACAACAATCGGCATCGGAATGGAGGTGTTTGCTGCAGG
>CAIRND010000286.1 GCA_903879825.1 uncultured Geobacteraceae bacterium | reverse complement strand
TTCCGAGGTACTGCAAGATCAGTTATTCGGCCCGATCAATCGAAAACAGGAAGAGTATATATTCAACATTCTTACGAGCGGGAGACATCTGCTTTCCCTGATCAACGACATCCTCGACCTCTCCAAAGTTGAATCGGGCAAGATGGAACTTGAGTTGAGCGAATGCACCCTTCGGGAATTACTGGATGCTTCACTGATGATGCTCAGAGAAAAGGCTCATAAAGGTGGATTGACGCTGAAAACGAATATTGCTCCGCAGGCTGACGTTCAGATTATGGCTGACCAGAGAAAATTGAAGCAGATACTGTTCAACCTGCTCTCCAATGCGGTCAAGTTCACCCCGACGGGTGGAAATGTTACGGTAAGCGCGGTGAGAGACGAACAATTTATCGAAATATCTGTGGCTGACACCGGTATCGGAATCAAGGAAGAAGATATTACGAAACTGTTCCATCCCTTTACCCAGTTGGAATCGGTCTATACCAAAGAGTATGAAGGCACCGGCCTCGGTTTGGCACTTAACAGGCATCTGGTGGAGCTGCACGGCGGCAGCATTTGGGTGGAAAGTAAGTTTGGCATCGGAAGCACATTTAGTTTCACCATCCCATTATCACAGGATGGGCCTGTAAAAAGTCTCAGTCTGTAATATTTGTAAATGGGGCCTGCACATGAGCAACACAGATCAAATTGTAATTTTTACACTTAATGGACAGCGCTATGGGATACCCCTCACGATGGTGGAGAGGGTTGTCGGAATGGTGGAAATAACGCCCCTGCCGGCAGGGCCGGAGTTCATTCATGGTGTGATTAATGTTCAGGGGAAGATACTTCCGGTACTCAATCTCCGTCGTCGCTTCAGTCTGCCGGAGCGCCCCGTTGAATCAAGTGACCAGTTAATTATAATCCAATGTGCGACACGCCGCTTTGTTCTGATGACGGACTCCTCCTGCGATGTTCGGGAGTGCACCGGGCAGATGCAGACGGATGCAGCGGAAATTGTGTCCGATCTGCCCTATCTGACAGCGGTGGCAAAACTTCCCGACGGTCTGATCCTTTTGCAGGACCCTGAAGCGCTTCTTACTCCCGATGAATCGATCCTGATTGATGAACATATCGGGTGTTGCCAGATATGAAGCGCCTCTTTTTAGATGAGGAACTCGAAAACCTCAGCGAATATATTGCCCAGCATCTGGGATTGTCTTTTCCTCGTTCCAAGTGGCGCTCTCTTGAACAGGCCTTCAGTACGGCTGCGAAAGATCTGGGCTACCAGGATGCCCAGGAGTGCGCGGCATGGTTCACCGCCACCATGCCTTCCCAGGAAATCATCGAGTCCATGGCTTGTTATCTGACGATAGGAGAAACATACTTCTTTCGGGAACCTCGCTGTTTTGATGTGCTTGAACGGCAAATCATCCCTGAAATAGTCCGTAAACGCTCGGAAAACAGCCGAACGTTGCGTATCTGGAGTACGGGCTGCGCTACAGGTGAGGAAGCCTACAGCATTGCCATCGTACTCCACAGGATGCGCGAGATCCTGCGTGGCTGGGACGTGTCAATTGTGGCAAGCGACATCAACCCTCATGCCCTGCGCAAGGCACGGGAGGGGATCTATACCAATTGGTCATTCCGTAATCCTTCGGACAATTTCAAAGATATATATTTTCGTAAAACTGAGTGTGGACAGTTTGAGGTGCTTCCGCATATCAAAAAAATGGTTACGTTTTCTCGCGGTAATCTGGCAGAGGAATGGTCTGCCCCGCTCTTCACCGGGGCCAACACTGTTGACGTGATCTTCTGCCGCAACGTGCTTATGTACCTGAACCCGCAACTGGCCGGAAAGGTTGTTGAACGATTTTATGGCTGTCTTCAGGAAGGCGGCTGGCTTTTTGTCAGTCCCTGCGAGGTTTCAAACCCGTTTTTTTCCCGCTTCGCTTCATTTTCCTTCCCGGATGCGATACTGCATCGAAAGGTCTGCACAGAAAAAACTGTTACACCTGAAAGCCAGGTTTTTTATCCCTCGATTCACATTGCGGATCGGGGAGCGCCACAAAACACTCCATTGCCGCTGCCAACTCCGGAACGCCGTGAGGAACCACCGGCCAATCAGGAAGACCTGGCAATGTTGTGCCGCACGTTTGCAAACGAGGGCAGACTCCCGGAAGCTTTGATCGTCTCCGATCAGGCCCTCGCTGCCGACAAACTCTGTGCCGGATTACATTATCTCCGGGCCGTCATTCTTCAGGAACAGGGTCTGAGCGACGAGGCGACCACGTCGCTCAAAAAGGCACTCTACCTTGAACCGGATATGGTTCTGGCCTATTTCACGCTGGCTACTCTTGAACAACGAAAGGGGAAGCTTTCTGAGTCACGTAGGCATTTTGCCAGCGCACTTTCACTGCTCGACAGATACCATCCCGATGATGAAATTCCTGAATCTGACGGGATGCTGGCGGGGAGACTTACCGAAATAATAAGAACCACGAAGGGAAGATCAGAATAGGAGCCGCAGCATGCGCGAAATCACGCCACCGGAGAACGATATACAGCGGATTATTCTAAAAAAGCGGGCAGCGGCCCTGGCGGTAGAACCAAAGGAGGACGGCACAGAAAACGACCTCATCGAGATTGTGGAGTTTCTTCTTGCTGATGAATATTACGCTATAGAGTCGGTATTCATTAGCGAGGTCTGCCATTTGAAAGATCTGACTCCGATTCCCTGTACTCCCGCGTTTGTGCTGGGGGTCATCAATCTGCGAGGCACAATCCTGTCGGTCATTGATCTGCGCACCTTTTTTGAACTGCCGAATAAGGGGCTGTCCGATCTCAACAAGGTTATCGTGCTGAATGATGGTGTCATGGAATTCGGACTTCTCGCGGATGTCATCCGTGGCGTTCGGCTGATTTCAGTGAAGACCCTGCAACCGTCGCTTCCAACCCTGACCAATATCCGCGCCGACTATTTGAAGGGCGTAAGTGAGGAACGGCTGGTGGTTCTCGATGGAGGCAAAATACTAAGTGATCAGAGAATGGTTGTACATGAGGATGTGTAGGGCGGGATTACACGAGATATATTAACCTGTATTCCGCAAATCTCACCACAGAGTCACAGAGATCACTGAGAAAAGCTTTATATTTCCAACATAGTGTAGTTGATACCAGAGTTGTCCGGTTAAATAGCAACAGAGGAATGTTTTAGCCCCCCTCCTGTTTTTAAGGAGGGGGACTAGAAGCAAAAACCAAACTGACACCACTGGATTTTCTCTGTGAACTCTGTGACTCTGTGGTTGAATTGCCGTTTTTTGGAGTAATATTTTAAACGCTAAGCAGGACAAGGAGAATAATATATGAAATGGACAGTGGGAACGAAAATTGGCGGTGGTTTTGGTATGGCGCTTGTTATCCTTGTCATCGTCGGAATTGTGACCTATCAGAGTACAACCGGCCTGATCAGGAATGCGGATCTGGTCAGTCATTCCCATGTGGTTCTGAGCAATCTGGATGATGTGCTTTCTGCTCTTAAAGATTCGGAAACCAGCCAGCGAGGGTACCTTATTACCGGTGAAAATGCCTATTTGGAACTCTATAATGCTACCCACAAGACGATTGACCAGGAAGTGAAACAGCTGCGAAAGCTGACGGCCGATAATGTCGCGCAACAGCGCAGGATTGACCTGCTAGAACCTTTGATTGCCGATAGACTTTCTCAACTCAGGGAAGGCATCCATCTGCGAACAACCAAAAGTTTGGAAGCTGCCCTCCCGGTCGTTGCCAAAGGGAAGAAAGACATGGATGATATTCGTAAAGTGATGGCCGAATTGGAGAGTGAAGAAACTATGCTGTTGCAGCAGCGGGATAAGGAATCGAAAGCAAGTTACCGAACCACCATCGCATTAATTGTTTTTGGTATTCCCATTTCCATCATCTTTCTGGCGACCATAAGCTTTTTTATAGTCAGAAATATTGTACAGCCACTCAGGGATATCACTGTTTCAGCAGAACTGATTGCCGCCGGAGACCTGAATATTCGTGTTATGACCAGTAAAAGGAACGATGAGATTGGAGTCCTTGCTCAGACATTCATCCGAATGGGAAACTCATTAAGTACAATGGCAGAGATAGCAGGGCAGATTGCCGCAGGAGACGTTTCCGTTACGGTAACACCGCAATCGAAGCAGGATGTGATGGGAAATGCCCTGGCACAAATGGTCGTCAGCCTTAATAGTTCGGCGGAGGTCGCACGCCAGATAGCTGCCGGAAATCTATCGGTGGCGGTAATTCCACAATCTGACAAGGATGTGATGGGCAACTCTCTGGCCTCCATGGGGGGGAGTCTGAGGGAGGTAATCAAAGAACTTATTGAGGGGGTTAATGTTCTGGCGTCTTCATCCAGTGAAATTATGGCCTCCACCAATCAGGTGACATCGGGTGCGACAGAGACGGCAGCGGCAGTGAGCGAGACGACCAGCACGGTGGAAGAGGTCAAGCAGGCCGCCATGGTGTCGAGCCAGAAAGCGCGCACCGTTGCGGATATCGCCCAGAAAACGGTACAAATTGCTCAAACTGGCTGGAAATCGGCAGAGGAATCTATTGCCGGCATGGGACGGATTCAGAAACAGGTGGAATCCATAGCCGAGAGCGTTGTGCGGTTGTCCGAACAAAGTCAGACAATCGGCGATATTATCGCGACGGTCAACGATCTTGCCGAACAGTCAAACATACTTGCGGTCAACGCCGCTATTGAGGCAGCCAAGGCCGGTGAACAGGGCAAGGGTTTTGCTGTGGTGGCTCAAGAGGTGAAGAGTCTGGCGGCACAGTCCAAAGAGGCAACCGTACAGGTGCGGGCCATCTTAAACGACATTCAGAAGGCGACCAATGCTGCAGTGTTTGCGACCGAGCAGGGGAACAAGGCCGTTGAAGACGGAGTAAGGCAGTCGAAGGAGGCGAGCGAGGCGATCCGCCAGATGAGCGCGAGTATTGACGAATCGGCTCAGGCTGCAATCCAGATTGCGGCATCCAGTCATCAACAGTTGGCCGGTATGGATCAGGTTGCGCTTGCGATGGAGAGTATTTGCAAGGCCGGCGAACAGAACCTGACCGGCATGAAACAGGTGGAGACTACGGTTCGGGGATTACATGATCTGGGGCAGAAGCTGAAGGACGTCGTCGGGCGGTATAAGGTCTAGTAGGGGCAATTCACGAATTGCCCCCACAGTGCCGCGTCATCCGCGTTCAATTGTCTATTATTTTATTTTGCTTGATTCCGGTTTGTCCGGGATGGTGGAAAATCCGCGAATTTGAATGAAAAAGGAGAACTGACGTGACTGACAAGGAAGCCGCATTTTTGAAGAGACTCCTTGTCACTTTCAAGATCGAGGCGCAGGAACATTTGCAGGGGATGTGTGCGGGACTGCTCCGTCTGGAGAAAAAAGAGGACTCGGCTGAGGAACGTGCAGAACTTGTCGAGATTATCTTCCGTGAGGCTCACAGCCTCAAAGGTGCGGCCCGCGCAGTCAATCAGGTTGAGATAGAATCGCTGTGCCAGGGGCTGGAGGGGATCTTCGCCGCCCTGAAAAAAAATGCGCTGCCGACATCGGCACTAATTTTCGATCTTCTCCAGGAGGTGCTGGATTCTCTCGCCCTTGCTCTGGCCGATGTCGGCGCTGGACGAACGCATAAGAACAAAGCTTTGCAGCGGCAGCTTGTCAGGCGACTTGAGGAGGTGATGAGGCTGAAAATGGCTGTCGAAGTTCCGGATACGTTGACAGACGTTGAAGCCGGACTGCAAGAAAATGTCGTTCCGCTGCCGACATCCTTCGATACTCCGATTCAAGAGCAAGGCACGATCCCCCATCATTCAGCTTACGGAGAGCAGAACGTCGCTCCACACCCGGCCATGCCCGATACGGTCAGGGTATCTACTGACAGGCTGACATCCGTGCTGTTGCAGGCGGAAGATCTGCTCGCCGCCAAATTTGCATCATCCCAACGTGTCCTCGATATGCGATCGGCCAGTGCGGCTTTCGGTGCGTGGAAAAAGGAATGGGTCAGATTTCAACCCGTGCTGCAGGAACTTAAAAGGACCGGTACGCGCGGTGAAGCATGCGGACAAAACAGTGATACCTTGGAGTTGCAGCGTTCTTTGACACGGGTGCTGGATTTTATGGATTGGAACAGTGACGCTATTATGTCTCTTGAAGCACGGCTAAAGGTTGAAACTACGTCAACCGAGCGTGATAGCCGGGTCTTGGGCGGCATGGTAAACAATCTGCTTGATGATATGAAACAGGTGTTGATGTTCCCCTTCGCCTCCCTTCTGGAAATTCTGCCCAAGATAGTCCGGGATCTTTCGCGGGACATCGGCAAAAACATAGAGTTAGAGATCCGCGGGGAGGACATTGAAATCGACCGGCGTATTTTGGAGGAGCTGAAGGATCCGTTGCTGCATCTGGTGCGAAACTGCATCGACCATGGAATCGAGAGCTCAGCTGAACGCCTGGCGAAAGGCAAACAGGCCGGTGGAACAATCAGGATTACGGTATTGCCACTGGATGACAAAGTGGAGCTGACTATTGCCGACGACGGCGGAGGCATCTCTTTGGAGGCTGTCAGGTCGGCCGTGCTGAAGCTTGGCACAGTGCAAGGGGACAAAGTTGCAACGCTTGACGATCAGGAACTTCTGGCACACGTATTCCAGTCGGGGGTTACCACAAGTCCGATCATCACGGAAATATCCGGTCGTGGGTTGGGCCTGGCTATTGTCCGGGAAAAGGTGGAGAAAATGGGGGGGACTGTCACGGTTGAGACGGCGCCCGATTCAGGAACCACTTTCCGTATTGTGCTCCCGCTAACCGTTGCTACATTTCGCGGTATTCTTGTCCGCTTGGGCGGAAATCTGTTTGTGCTGCCGGCCATGCACGTTGCCAGGGTGTTGAGGATCAAAGCGGAGGAAGTCAAGACGGTGGAGAACCGGGAGACGATCAGCCTGGACGGAGAACCTGTCTCACTGGCCCGTCTTGCCGCTGTATTAGAACTTCCCGCGCCACCAGCTGAAAGAGGAGCGTCTGAGCTGCTGCAGATGGTGGTTCTTTCCGTGTCGAACACACGAATTGCCTTTCTGGTCGATGAAATCGTGAGTGAACTGGAGGTGCTGCACAAGGGGTTGGGGCGTCAACTTTCCCGGGTTCGTAACGTGGTCGGCGCAACAGTCCTTGGTAATGGCCGGGTTGCTCCGGTTCTCAATGTACCGGATCTTCTGAAATCAGCGATCAGAATGGCTGATTTCTCTTCACTGCGCGGAGGAGACAACACGACTGGTGACAGTCCGGCCCGAAGGAACCTGGTTCTGGTTGTGGACGATTCCATTACCACCAGAACGCTCCTGAAAAATATCCTGGAGTCTGCCGGTTATGATGTTGTGACGGCAGTGGACGGCATTGATGCCGGCACCAAGTTTACCAATCACCGCTTCGATATTGTCGTGTCTGATGTTGAAATGCCGCGTATGAACGGCTTTGACCTTACCGCCGCAATCCGGGCCGACAAGGTGTTGAAAGATGTGCCGGTGGTGCTGGTAACCGCTCTTGCATCGCGGGAACACCAGGAACGCGGGATCGATGTCGGGGCAAATGCCTACATCGTGAAGAGCCGTTTCGACCAGAGCAATCTGCTGGAAGTAATGAAAAAACTTGTCTGACCTCAGCCATTAAGGAAACAACATGATCAGGGTTCTCATTGTGGAAGATTCGCCTGTTGAACAGCAATTGCTCGCCCATATCCTTGGCTCCGATCCGCTGATTAAGGTGGTCGGAGTTGCGGTGGATGGTGAAATGGCACTTGAATACGTGACGCGGCTGAAGCCGGATGTGGTTACGATGGATATCTATATGCCGAAACGGGACGGCTTCGATACGACACGGCGGATCATGGAGAGCACACCGCTGCCGATAATAATCATCACAGGAAATTATAACAGCAATGATTCTGATAAGTTGTTTCGTGCTATGGAGGCAGGAGCACTTGCTGTCGTACGAAAGCCGGTGGGATTGGGACACCCTGATCACCAGGCTGACGCGGCCGAATTAATTAAGACCGTGAAGACAATGAGTGAAATTAAGGTTATCCGGCGATGGCCTCGATTGCGTAGTGAGGCGCCGGTCCCCTCTGTTTCTGCCGGTGAGGCGGGAGTCGCTCGCAAGGAAATCCGCGTGGTTGCTATCGGCGCGTCAACCGGAGGTCCGGCTGTTCTCCGGAAAATATTTCTGGCATTGCCAAAAGATCTGTCTGTTCCGGTGCTGGTTGTGCAGCATATGGCAGTCGGTTTTATGGACCATTTTGTCACGTGGCTCAGTGATACTACCGGATTTCCCTCCCATGTTGCTGTTCATGGTGAAGCTATCGTTCCCGGCCATGCCTATTTCGCCCCGGACGGCTTTCACATGCTGGTTGGGAAGGATTGCCGCATTGTCCTCTCCAATGAAACTGCCGAAAACGGCCTGCGTCCGGCTGTTGCCAGGCTTTTTCGTTCCGTTGCGGAAACATTCGGCGCCACTGCAGTGGGTGTGCTGTTGACCGGTATGGGGCGAGATGGCGCTGAAGAGTTGAAGCAGCTCCGGAACTCTGGCGCAGCAACGCTGGCTCAAGACAGGGACAGTTCGATTATATTCGGGATGCCGGGAGAGGCGGTAAGAATTGATGCCGCAGATTATATTCTGGCACCGGAAGGAATTGCCCGGATTATTACGCAGTTGTGTGCGACGAAAACGACCAAAGAGTGAAAAAATACAATAATCCTAAATCCGGCATTTGATCACGCAACGCCGCAACGAACGCAACGAAAAGCAAAGACTTATAACGAAATAGTGATTAACCAATCGGGTGAACCTGGAAAATGACTTAACCTATTGATTTCATCCGTTGCGTCGTTGCGTCGTTGCGTGAAACTGCTTTTTTTTGAGATAAATTTACCATGAGGAAAAACATAAACCATGACCAGCACACAGATAATTGAGTTGTCACCTCTGATACTCATCGTCGAAGACAGCCCCACACAACGGGAAATGCTCCGGCATGTACTTGAAAAAAATAACTTTCGAGTGGTGGCGGCCGGCAACGGACACGATGCGCTGGTGCTGCTTGAAGGCGAGAAACCACTGGCAGTGATTTCTGACATAGTCATGCCGGGGATGGATGGGTACACGCTGTGCAGCCACATCAATGAAAACATGGAATTACGTGACATCCCCGTGATCCTGCTCACCTCTCTCTCTAACCCTGAGGACGTAATTATGGGTCTGGAGTGCGGCGCCGACTATTTTATAATGAAACCTTTCAGCGAGATCTTTCTTCTCTCGCGAATCCAGCACATCCTGGCCAACCGTAATTTAAAAACGGAGCAAGGAGTGCGAATCGGGCTGGAGATATTCTTTCGGGGAAAAAAATATTTCATCAACTCAGATCGGTTGCAGCTGCTCAACCTGCTGCTCTCTACCTACGAAACGGCCTTTCAGAGCAACCAGGATCTGGCCGCTGCCTCAGAAAAACTGTCCATAATGAACGGGCAACTGGAAGAGAGTATGGCGGATCTGGTGGCTAAGAACCAGGAGTTGCAATGTCTGAACGCCAAGCTTGAGCAGCAGCAGGAATTAGCAATAGAGGCAAAGTGCCAGGCAGAGGAAGCCAGTCGGGCCAAGTCAGATTTTCTCGCCAATATGAGTCACGAACTGCGAACTCCACTTAATTCGGTAATCGGTTTTTCAGAGGTGATGCTTGACGGACTGTTTGGGTCGATCAATGAAAAACAACGCACCTATATAGAACATATTTATGCGAGCGGTAATCACCTGCTCTCGCTGATCAA
The DNA here is from genome assembly GCA_903879825.1 of uncultured Geobacteraceae bacterium. GTDB lineage: Bacteria > Desulfobacterota > Desulfuromonadia > Geobacterales > Pseudopelobacteraceae > JACRCG01. The sequence continues at coordinate 1,268 of CAIRND010000286.1, read as the reverse complement.
TGATGTACTCGACCTCTCCCGGGTAGAGTCTGGCAAGATGGGGCTTGATGTGAGCTCTTTTTTGCTGCGGGACGTTCTGGATGCTTCATTGGTAATGCTCAGCGAAGAAGCCCAGAAGAATGGGGTCGAAATGCACATCGATATTTCTCCGGAAGCGGATGTACGTATTGTGGCAGACCAGAGGAAGCTGAAACAGATCATGTATAACCTGGTATCTAATGGGGTCAAGTTCACTCCGTCGGGTGGCTGTGTGAACATGAGTGCAGTGATCGACGGCAATTTTATCGAAATCACCATAGCGGACACCGGCATAGGGATCAGGGAAGAGGATATTTCCAAGCTATTCAGTACGTTTACCCAATTGGAGTCGGCTTATACTAAAGAATATAAAGGCACCGGCCTCGGCCTGGCACTCGCCAGGAAGTTAGTGGAGCTGCATGGTGGCCGGATCTGGGTCGAAAGCAGCTTCGGCGCGGGAAGCAGGTTCCGTTTCACCATTCCACAAACGCAGACGGCTATCAGCGAAAACTCCGATCTACCTGCCTGATGGGTTGCTTTCAATGACCGGCGAAAAGATCGAAGACACGCTACAGGATGGGGGGAAATAATTATGAATCACCGTATGCCGAGAATCCTCTGTGTGGACGATGAACCCCTCAATATCAGCCTGTTGCAGGCAATTTTGCTTCCCCGCGACTATGATGTCGTGGTAGCTGCCAATGGTCAGGAAGCCCTGGCTGAAATTAGTGCGGGACGGATCGATCTCTGCCTCCTGGATGTAATGATGCCCGGAATGGATGGCTTTGAGGTCTGCCGCTCCATCAAATCCGATGAGCGTTATCGAAACATCCCGGTGGTGATGATTACCTCCTATTCAGACAAAGATAATCGCATCAAGGGAATCGAGGCGGGCGCGGAAGATTTTATTTCAAAGCCGTTTGACCACGCCGAGGTGTTGGCCCGAATAAAAAGGCTTCTGTATGTCAAACAGCTTAGTGACAAACTTGAAGCTGCCAATATTGAGCTGGAGGCATTTAACTACAGCGTATCCCACGATCTGCGAAGTCCGTTAACCGTTATCACCGGCTATGTGCAACTGGTAAGTGAAGTATATGGTAGCGGTCTCAATGCGGAGTGCAAGTCATACCTCCATAAAGTACAGGAAGGCGCCATGCGTATGGGCCGACTCATCGATACTATGCTTAATTTTTCAAGCGTATCGCGGACCTTATTGCATCATGCAAAGGTAGATCTGACCGGAATTGCCA